>JAVBQZ010000139.1:0-6186 GCA_031548505.1 Bdellovibrionota bacterium
TACCGAATGCAAAAACAATTAAATCTATTCCGCAGAAATTGAATGTAATATCACGTAAGTTGCCCCGTGTGTTGGAGATTCGTGGTGAAGTTTTAATGACAATTGAAAGTTTCGAACATTTAAACCGGGAACGTATTGCAAACGGAGAAAATGTATTTGCTAATCCACGCAATGCGGCAGCCGGTAGTTTGCGACAACTTGATGCTACTATTACAGCGAGTAGAAATTTGGATTTTTTTGCTTATACTTTATTAAGCGAGGAAAAGCTTAGTATAAATGGTGAAGATGAAGCCATGCAAACAATGCGTGAGCTTGGATTTCAAACTCAGGAAACCTGTTTTATTGCAGACGATTTGCAAATAATAGAAAATTATTATGCGGAGATGCAACAAAAGCGTGATGAATTGAATTTTGAAATTGATGGTATTGTAATTGATGTTTTGGATTTTACTTTACAAGAACGACTTGGCTTACGTGCGCGTACCCCACGCTATGCTATTGCATTAAAATTCACGCCACGTGAGGAATATACAAAATTGTTGGATATATCAGTGCAAGTCGGTAGAACAGGTGTGTTGACGCCTGTGGCTGAATTAGAACCAGTAAGTGTTGGTGGGGTAATTGTAAAACGTGCCACTCTACATAACCAAGATGAGATTGACAGAAAAGATGTTAGGATCGGGGATACGGTTATTGTGCGTCGTCAGGGAGATGTTATTCCTGCCATTGTTGGCGTGGTAGAGGCTAATAGAACTGGTGCAGAGCGTAGGTTTGAATTGCCAAATATTTGCCCAATTTGTGGTAAACCTGCGGTTAGGGAAAGTGAGGAAGATGTTGCTTTGCGCTGTGTAAATCCACATTGTCCGGCAAAATTGATTGAGCGACTGAAACATTTTGTTTCAAGGCGCGCTTTTGATATTGAATCTCTTGGCGAGAAAATTTTGGACGGTTTAATTGAGAGAAATTTGATTTCTTCTGCTTCCGATATTTTTATTTTAACTGAAAATGATTTTGCCGGAATGTGGAAAAGTGGTGATAAAATTAGTAAGAACTTGGTTTCAGCAATTGAAAATGCAAAAAAAATTGAATTGTCACGTTTTATTTATGCACTTGGCATTAGGCATGTTGGGGATAAAACGGCGACGACATTAGCGCGTGAGTTAGAGACATTGCAAAAATTCTTGGCGGCTGATTTTGAAACATTGGTTAAAATTGATGATGTGGGCGAAATTGTTGCAAAAGCAATTTTAGATTTTCTAAATAGTCCGGATGAAATGAAAATGCTAAATGAATTATTAGAACGAGGTGTTACTGTTAACGATGACTATTCGAAAAATATAATTCACAATGGGGTTTTTGTTGGTCAAATTGTAGTTCTGACAGGCAATTTATCATTGATGACGCGCGAAGAAGCACAAGCAAAAATTGAAAGTAATGGTGGCAAAGTGACTGGGTCTGTAAGTCAGAAGACAACACTAGTAGTGGCGGGAGAATCGGCAGGTTCGAAACTAGTGAAGGCGAATGAATTGGGTATAAAAGTTATTGATGAAGGTGAGTTTTTGAAAATGATAGTTTAACAATGCATAGTTTACAATTTACAATGTACAATTTCCACCCCTTTCCCCACCCCAATACAATGAACTTGGTGGAAGAATGTGGTTTGGTCTCTTCTAACAAAACTAAATTCAGGAGTGTATTAGATAATCCAAGTTTTACATCTGCATTGCCAATGTGAACGCTTTAATTCCAGTCTCTGTAATTTTCCAAATATTGCTTGTAAAATTGTTTTCAGGGTGTGATGTAACAAGCGAACGCCCTTCGAGGACGTAAAGTGCACGTATAACATCTTCCTTATCTTTTATGGATGTCTCAGATGCAATTTGAAAAATATCTGCTTGTGGTTGCTTTTTATTTGTTTCGCAACGTTTATAAAGATATTTTAAAACGGTGAATTCCGTATCACTAATAATGTTCTTTTTTAATTGTGGTCGCATAAGTTTATCTATAGTTTATGTTTCGTTTTGTCTTCAGCTACACGGTGGTTATGGACGAACTTATAAATTCGTGCTCTATAAGTAATAAAACACGATTTTTCGGGCGCGAGGGGTGGCATGATGTAATTGAAAATGTCAAGTGGGGAAAATTTAATATATTTAGTATTTTTCAATTGTACTCGTTAAATCCTAATTATATCAAATGGTTATATAAAAAACTTAATAAACTTGCGAAATGATTTCTAGGTGATTACCTTACGCCCGTTTTTTTGAGCGGGGAGGACGAGGATAAAAATTTTTACTATTTTATTATATTTGGCCTTCTGTGAAAATGTAAGTTTTATATTTTTACAGAAGGTTTATTTATTTTTTCATTTAAGGAGAGATATTTATGGGAAAAGTTATTGGTATTGATCTTGGAACTACTAACTCATGTGTGGCAGTTCTTGAAGGTGGTGAAGTTAAAATTATTCCAAATAGTGAAGGTGCGCGTACGACACCTTCTGTTGTTGCTGTCAATGATTCCGGCGAACGTCTTGTTGGCCAAATTGCAAAACGTCAATCAGTTACAAATCCAAAAAATACAGTTTTTGCGGTGAAACGTTTGATTGGACGAAAATTTTCAAGTCCAGAAATTACAAATGCAATGAAAGTTTTACCTTATGAAATTGTACCTTCAACCAATGGTGATGCTGCAGTCAAATTAAAAGGTGATGCTAAAACGCCACAAGAAGTTTCGTCTTATATATTAACAAAAATGAAACAGACTGCGGAAGATTACCTTGGCGAGCCAGTTTCGCAAGCCGTTATTACTGTTCCGGCGTATTTTGATGATGCACAACGTCAGGCAACGAAAGATGCAGGACGTATTGCAGGTCTTGAAGTTTTGCGTATTATTAATGAGCCGACTGCTGCTGCGCTAGCATACGGTGAAGATAAAAAACATGGCGATAAGAAGATTGCAGTTTTTGACTTAGGTGGTGGAACGTTTGATATTTCGATTTTGGAGCTTGGTAGTGGTGTATTTGAAGTTAAAGCAACAAATGGTGATACATATCTTGGCGGTGAGGATTTCGACTTGAAAATAGTTGAACATCTAGCTGATGAATTTAAAAAAGAACAAGGTATTGACTTGCGTAAGGATACAATCGCGCTTCAACGTCTAAAAGAAGCAGCTGAAAAAGCGAAACATGAATTGTCATCTGCACTTGAAACAGACATTAATTTACCATTTATAACAGCTGACCAAAATGGACCAAAACATTTGAATGTTAAATTAACACGTTCGCGTTTAGAACAGATTTGCGGTGATTTAATTGCGCGTCTTGACGCACCAAGTCGTACTGCATTGCGTGATGCTGGTTATGATGCTCGTGAAATTGATGATGTAATTCTTGTAGGTGGCATGACAAGAATGCCGATTGTTCAACAGAAAGTAAGAGAGATTTTCCAACGCGAACCAAGTAAGGGCGTAAATCCAGATGAAGCAGTTGCTGCTGGTGCTGCAATTCAGGGTGGTGTGTTACAAGGCGATGTAAAAGACTTATTATTACTTGACGTGACTCCGCTTTCACTTGGTATTGAAACACAAGGTGGCGTATTTACGAAAATCATTGATAAGAATACAACTATTCCGACTAAGAAAAGTCAGATTTTCTCGACTGCTGCTGATAGCCAGCCGGCGGTTGGAATTCATGTTTTGCAAGGTGAGCGTGAGATGGCTGCCTATAACAAAACGCTTGGGAAGTTTGAATTGGTTGGTATTCCACCTGCTCCGCGAGGGATTCCGCAGATTGAAGTTACATTTGATATTGATGCAAATGGTATTGTACATGTTTCCGCGAAAGATTTAGGTACTGGCAAAGAACAGTCAATTCAAATTACTTCAAGTTCCGGTTTGTCAGAGGAAGAAATTAAAAAGATGGTTAAAGAAGCAGAAGAACATTTCTCTGAAGATAAGAAGAGCCGTGAACTTGTTGAAGCTAAGAATCATCTTGATGGTTTGTTATATCAGACAGAAAAGTCTTTCCAAGAGTATGGGAATTCATTGCCTGAACAAGATAGAAGCGAATTGGAACGCACTATTGATGAGGCGAAGAAAGTTCTTGAAGCAGCCAATGATATTGGAACGATGAAAAGTGTTGCTGAGCGTTTAACAAATCAAGCACATAAGCTTGCTGAAATTGTATATAAGAATGCACAACAGAACCAAGGTGGGCAGGGTGGTGCTGCTGCTGGTGGTTTTGGAGCGGGTGGAGATAGTAATGCTCCACACGATGATGCGGAGGTAGTGGATGCTGATTTTGAAGAGGTGAAATAATGCCTAAAAACTCCTCTCCTTAGCAAGAGAGGAGTTTTTTTGTTTTTGTGTAACATTTTTAAGAGGTACGCCAAGTTTTAAGTTTATGGCTGAAAAAAGAGATTATTACGAAGTGTTAGGTGTTGAAAAAAGCGCGAGTCCTGAAGAACTCAAAAAAGCGTATAGGAAGCTCGCGCTTAAACATCACCCCGATAAAAACCAGGGGAATAAGGCTGCAGAAGAAAAGTTTAAAGAAGCAAGCGAAGCATATCAAGTCCTTTCTAATGAAGAAACGCGTTCGCGCTATGATAGATTTGGTCACGCCGGAATGCAAGGTGGTGGTAGTGGATTCGGTGGATTTGATTTTAGCGGATTTGATGCGAACGATATTTTTAGTAATATTTTTGGCTCTTTTTTTGGCGACATGGGAGGTGCTGCTCGACAAAATACATCCGGTCGCGATGTCTTAACGCGTTTAAAAATTACTCTCGAAGAAGCAGCCTTCGGTTGCGAAAAAGAGATTTCGTATTCTAAACCGTGTAAATGTGATGAATGTGGTGGAACCGGTGCGAAGAAAGGTTCAGAAAAGAAGACCTGTGCAAAATGTCACGGTGCAGGACAGGTTTCGATACAGCAAGGATTTTTTGCAATGACGACAACTTGCCCGGTCTGTAATGGTAAAGGGTTCACAATTCCAAATCCTTGCCCAATTTGTAGTGCGAGTGGTCAAGTAATGAAAAAGGTAACTTACAAATTGAAAGTTCCTGCTGGTATTGATAACGGACAAAAATTAAAAATTCGCGGTGAAGGTGGAGAGAGTACAAGAGGTGGCACGCCAGGAAATTTGTTGGTTGAAATTTCAATTGCGAAACATAAAATGTTTACGCGCAATCAGTGTGATATTTATAGTGCTATTGCGATTTCATATCCACAAGCGGTTCTTGGTTCAGAAGTTGAAGTTCAAACATTGCACGGCAAAGTAAGGATGAAGGTTCCTGCTGGGACAGCATCGGGACGAGAATTTGTTTTAAAAGCCAAAGGGATAACGGATATTCATTCGACCCGTATTGGCGACCATCGTGTAAAAGTAATTATTAATGTTCCGAAGGAAGTATCCGAAGAACATAAGGAAGTGTTAAGTAAGCTATTAACTATCGAAGGGACAAGCAAAGCATATGAGATGGAGGAGCCAACATTCTTTGATAAATTTAAGAATTTCAAAGATCAGGTGAAGGATATCTTCGATTAAAACAACCCAAGATTTGATAGAAGAAATTTAAATCAAAGATAATTTTGTGTTATCTTTTTTTGTCGTCGTAAGATGTGCTTCGTTGTGAAAAGTTAATGCTTTTGATACGCAGGTTTCGGTACAAAGCCCACAAAACATACAATTGGCATAGTTTACTTCGAACTTTGTTAAAATTGTATCGTGTCCTTGCCCAGCACTTCCCATTGTAATACATTCTGTTGGGCATGCGCGAATACAACTCCCACAAGATGAACACTTTGATTGGTCAATTTTGTGCACAGCACGATAGTTTTCTGGGATTTTAATTTTTTGTTCAGGATATTCTACTGTCTCTGGTTTTTTAAAAATATAACTCGCTGTAATTTTCATCCCTTTCCAGATACTAATTATACCATCGTAGAGATTTTTGAAAAAATAGTATGCAGGATGTTTTTTCTTGTACTGTATTCTCATAGTGTAATTTGAATTGCAGCGATAACTGTACAGATTATTGATATTGGTAATAAAACCTTAAAGCCCAAATATAATATTTGATCAATGCGCACACGAGGTAAACTCCAGCGCACCCAAATCATTATAAAGAATAAGGTTAATGTTTTTAACAATAGATTAATAAAGCCAATTAACTCGTTTATAATTATTAT
>JAVBQZ010000081.1:0-5919 GCA_031548505.1 Bdellovibrionota bacterium
CATTCTTGCTTGGTTTTTCTAGAAAAACCAAGCAACATTCTTTCCCCGTGTCATATCTTTTTTCATACGCTAGTTGCCGGCACCGTTTATTGATTTCTATTTTTTTTTATTATTAATGAAATTTTCTGAGTTTAAATTTTAGGTTTTAAATCTCTTTAAATTTCCTTTCCCTTGGAATTGACTTTATGAACTTACACATTACTTCTGTTAAAGCGGCAGAAATTCTTGACTCACGCGGTAACCCAACTCTTAGAGCAACTGTAACACTAAATACCGGTGTTGTAGCGCAGGCATCTGTTCCATCCGGTGCATCTACCGGTGAAAACGAAGCTGTTGAACTTCGTGACGGCGATAAAACTCGTTATCTTGGAAAAGGTGTTTTAAAAGCTGTTAATAATGTTAACTCTGTTATCGCTCCAAAACTTATTGGCCTTGACCCGCGTAATCAACTTGAAATTGATAATTTAATGATTGCTCTTGATGGTACACCAAATAAAGCGAAACTTGGTGCGAATGCAATTTTAGGGGTTTCAATGGCGGTAGCTCGTGCTGCATCAATTGCAGTTGATTTGCCACTTTACGCATATCTTGGTGGTGCCGGTTCTTACATTTTGCCTGTTCCAATGATGAACATTTTAAATGGTGGTTTACACGCAGAAAATAAAGTTGATTTTCAAGAGTTTATGGTCATGCCTTATGGAGCCCCATCTTTTGCTGAAGCACTTCGTTATGGTGCTGAAACATTTCACGCTTTAAAAAGTGTTTTGAAAAATAAAGGTTATGCAGTCGGCGTTGGCGATGAAGGTGGTTTCGCACCTGACTTAAAGAGTAATGAAGAAGCTTGCGAACTAATTTTAGAAGCAATTGGGAAAGCAGGCTTTAAAGCAGGTAAGGATATTTTTATCGCACTTGACCCCGCTATGTCTTCGCTTTTTAAGGATGGCAAATACGATTTGTTTAAATCTCAAAGCGGAACAAAAACAACTGAAGATATGATTGAGCTTTGGAAAAAATGGGTGAAAGACTATCCGATTGTTTCAATTGAAGATGGTTTAAATGAACACGATTGGGATGGATTTAATAAATTAACATCAATCATTGGTAATGATGTACAAATCGTTGGTGATGATTTATTTGTGACAAACCCTGAATTTGTTAAGAAAGGTATTACTAATAAAAGCGCTAATGCCGTCTTAATTAAAGTTAATCAAATTGGCTCGATTACAGAAACAATTCAGACAATTAATTTATGCCGAGAGGCAGGTTGGAATTACGTTATTTCGCACCGTTCTGGCGAAACAGAAGATGCCTTTATTGCAGACCTTGCTGTTGCAATGGGTGGCGGACAAATTAAAACAGGTTCGGCATGTCGTAGTGAACGTATTGCAAAATACAATCGCTTGCTTGAGATTGAGCAAGAGCTTGGTAACGCAGCACAATACGGACGTTCTAACGTCTAAAAAAAACGGTATGTGGTTCTTTTTAGTATCAAAAAGAACCACTACCAGCATTATTGGAATTGTCTTTTTCCATCCGCCATCATCTTTATACTCACCATTTATGAAACGAATAGTTGCCATAGCCAGCGGGAAAGGTGGCGTAGGGAAATCAACCATTGCCGCAAATCTTGCCACATATCTTGCGAATAATCCTGTTACTGGTAGCACGAATCCTTTAAAAATCGCTCTTATAGATATCGATTTTTATGGTCCTAGTATTCCGGTTCTCATGGGGAGTGGGTCAAAAAACTCCGAAATCTCAATTAACCCGGACAATGAACTTATAATTCCGGCCTTTGCACATGCTGTAAAATATATTTCAATCGCTTTATTTTTGAAAAATGATGATGACCCTATAATTTGGCGTGGGCCACGTTTTGCTAAAGCAATAAATCAATTATTTAATGAAGTTGATTGGGGAGATATTGATATTTGTATTGTAGATTTACCACCAGGAACTGGTGATGCGCAATTATCATTAGCACAAGTTGTTAAACTCGATGGCGTTGTAATGATTACTACCCCGCAAGAGGTATCGCTTAGCGATGTCCGCCGTGCTGTAAAAATGTTTGAACAAGTAAAAGTTCCTATATTAGGTGTTGTTGAAAATATGGCAGGATTTAAAACACCGGATGGAAAGGTTACTAATATTTTTGGTGAAGGTGGAGGAAAGAAACTATCTGAGCAATATAATTTAAATTTTTTTGGATCCATTCCAATTGATATTGCAATTTGCGAAGGTGCTGATAAAGGGGAGCCAATTGTAAATAATCCTGATAGTGAAATAACAGCGATTTATAAAAAAATCGCTGAAATGTTAGCTACGCAACTAGAAAACACTTCCACAACTGAAGTTAAAATTGAAAATTAATTATATAAATAATAAGCCAATCTAAATATCTGATATTATTTAATTTTTCTTTGCTTACTGAACATTTTTGGTAATTTACTAGAATGTTTATTTTAGAGAAAGTTCATTCTAGTATGACTTTTCGTATTGCAAGAGAATTTGGAAAAATGTAGCGCGCGCCGCCCAGTAATATAAGGGGCATGAAGTACATCCCTGATGTGGAATACTTCAATGGGAGCATATACCTAATATGCTCTTACATTATAAACCTTTCAATTCCTTTATGCGAAAATCCTATCAGAAATTTCTTGACCGTCGTGCCAAGAAAGAAGCCCAATATAATCAAGAATATTACGATAAACAACATAAACGCGGGAAATTGACTGCTCGCGAACGTATAAACTTGCTTTTTGATAAAGGTACTTTTGAGGAAATTGATGCCTTTAATCCTCCAGCATTAACATCATTTGGTAAAAGTATAGATTCACCTGGTGACGGTGTTATTACCGGCTTTGGTAAAGTAAATGGTCGCCAAGTTTTTGCCTTCGCCCAAGATTTTAACATTCTCGGAGGTTCACTAGGAGCAGTACACGCTGCAAAAATTGTAAAAGTTCAAGACTTAGCTTTAAAAACCGGCTCACCAATTGTTGGTCTAATTGATTCCGGTGGTGCGAGAATTCAGGAAGGTATTGCTGCACTGGATGCATACGGCAATATTTTTAGACGTAATGTAATTTCTTCAGGTGTGATTCCTCAAATTTCTGTGATTATGGGACCAGCTGCCGGCGGCGCAGTTTATTCGCCGGCTCTAACTGACTTCATTTTCATGACCTCAAGCACCTCATATATGTTCGTAACCGGTCCAAATGTTATTAAAGAAGTTTTAAATGAGACGGTTTCAGTGGAGGATTTAGGTGGCGCAAGTGTGCACGGTGAACGTACTGGTGTAGCTGATTTTGTTTATAATGATGATGAGAATACAATTTTAGGTGTGAAAAAACTATTGTCTTTTCTACCGTCTAATAATCTTGAAAATCCGCCAATCATAGAATGTAATGATCCGGCAAATCGTGTTGAAGAGCGCTTGCGCGATATAGTTCCGGAGGATTCGGATAAATCATACGATGTGCGTGATATTATAACTTTATTAGTAGATAATGGAGACTATTTTGAAGTGGCTAAAAATCATGCCACTAGTATTATAACTGCTTATGCGCGCTTTGACGGTCAAGTTGTAGGTATAATTGCAAATCAACCAAAGATTATGGCTGGCGCCCTAGACAAAAAATCTTCAGTAAAAGCAGCACGTTTTATTAGTATATGCGACGCTTTTAATATTCCTATCTTAACCCTAGAAGACGTTCCAGGATTTTTACCAGGTGTGAACCAAGAATATGGTAAAATTATACGTAATGGCGCAAAATTACTTTATGCTTATGTAGATGCGACAGTTCCAAAAATTACTATTATCTTGCGTAAATCATACGGTGGCGCATATATTGTGATGAATTCAAAGGGGACAGGTGGCGACTTTAACTATGCTTGGCCAACTGCAGAGATTGCAGTGATGGGCCCCGATGGAGCTATTGCTATATTATACCGTAAAGAACTTGCTGCTGCTGACGATCCTATCGCTCTAAAAAAGGAGTTAGCTCAAAAATATCGTGAGGAAATTGCAAATCCATACCTTGCTGACGAGAAAGGATTTATTGATGATGTTATAGACCCCGCTGAAACGCGTGCAAAGATTATTCGTGCGTTAAAGTCACTTTCACGTAAAGTTGAATTAAGACCTAAACGCAAACACGGTAACGTGCCGTATTAGTTATAATGGCTAAAAAGTCTCCATGGATACGAAAGAAAGTAAGCGTATGAATTATCAGTTCAATACCTTACGAAGTATTTGGGAATTTTTAGATGTTATTTTATTTTGTATTTTATGAAAAAAATTCAATCAATTTTAATCGCAAATCGTGGCGAAATTGCAGTTCGTATTGCAAAGACAGCCAAGAAAATGGGAATTAAATCAGTTGGTATTCGTACAGTTAAAGAGCCATATGCTTACTATTTATCGCAGTTGGATGAAGTTATAGATTTTCCAGAGCGTGAAAATAATGCAGTCCCTGAGTTTTTAGATATTGAGAATTTAGTTATGCTTGCAAAGCGTAATGAAATTGATGCGATACATCCCGGTTATGGCTATTTGTCTGAAAATGCTGATTTTGCACGCCGTTGTACGGAAGAGGGCGTAATTTTCATTGGACCAACTCCGCGTGTAATTCAAGATATGGGTAATAAAGTTATTGCCAAAGAAATTGCTGCAAAGGGGGAAGTACCGATGTTTGGTGGAAGCGATGGAGTTGTAGCAACATTGGATGATGCGAATGAGGTAGCAAAAAAAATAGGTTATCCGCTAATTATTAAAGCGTGTTCAGGTGGTGGCGGTCGTGGAATGCGAATCGTGCGTTCGGCTGATGAAATGAAAAAACAATTTGAAAGTGCGGCGACTGAAGCGCGTATAGCTTTCAATGATGAACGCGTATTCATTGAAAAATATTTAGAGAATCCTAAACATATTGAAGTACAAATTCTAGCTGATACGCATGGCAATGTTGTGCATCTTGGCGAACGTGAATGTTCTGTTCAGCGTAAACATCAAAAATTGATGGAAGAGGCACCGTCGCCAGCACTTGACGAATCTTTGCGTGAAAAGATTACAAGTGCAGCTGTTTCACTTGCGAAAGCGGCTGACTATTCTAGTTTAGGAACAGTTGAATTTCTTTTGGATAAAGATAAAAATTTCTATTTTATGGAAATGAATACACGGGTGCAAGTTGAACATCCGGTTACTGAAGAAATTACTGGGTTGGATTTGATTGAAATGCAAATTTTGGTGGCAAACGGTGAAAAACTTCCAGTAACACAAGACGATATTAAATTAAATGGTTGGGCGATTGAATGTCGTATCAATGCTGAGGATGTACAAAATGGTTTTGCACCTTGTACTGGATTAATTGAAGCTTTGCGTTTGCCAGAAGGTGAGGGAGTACGTATTGACAAGGGGGTCGTAGTTGGTTCGCGCATTACACCTTTTTTTGATTCAATGGTGGCTAAACTAATTGTTCACGGTTCTGATAGAAAAGACGCGATTAATAAAATGTTCAAAGCATTACGTGCTTTCCATGTCCGCGGTTTAAAAACGACAATTCCATTTGATAAAGCCGTGATGACTAACGAAAAATTTGTCAATGGTGATTTTGATACATCTTTTGTGGAGAAGGATATACAAGATTTCGTTTATCGTGAAGAGAATGAAGAACTAATCGCAGCTTTGTTAGCAACAAGTAACTATATTCGCCAACATTCGCCACAGCAAACACAGGTGTTGCCACATGATCCGTGGGTGTTGAAACACAAAATTGCTAATATGTGATAGCGTTTATAGGACAAAATTTTACAATTTTACCACACCAAAAGATCTGAAAGATAATTTAGGTGATTATGCGTTGTAAATTATTAATTATATTTTTTTATGGGAAAACAGTTTAGTGCTTTTGAAAATAATTCTTT
>JAVBQZ010000168.1:0-3004 GCA_031548505.1 Bdellovibrionota bacterium
TAATTATTATTGTATTTTGTACTAATTTTTTCTCAATGTTCTTGGGGAAAAATTTCAAAAAAGTCCAACTTTTGTTGGACTTTTTTTTTGTTCTGTTGTTTAGCGTGCCCGCGATTAAATACTTGCAAAGTAATCCATAAACCCCGCCAGGGTCGGAAGGCAGCAACGGTACGTGATTATTACTTGTGACAGGTATTTAGTCGTCTTTAAAAAAGTTATTACGCCTATTACACGTCATCTGCACCAATGTCTTACATCGTTTTTGCAAGAAAATTTAGACCTCAAACCTTTGCTTCAGTACTCGGACAAGGGCATATCACACAAGCACTACAAAATTCTGTTCTAAGAAATAAAATTCCACACGCCCTTTTGTTCGCAGGGCCACGTGGAGTGGGTAAAACTACAACTGCTCGTCTCATCGCAGCTACTTTAAACTGCGAAAAATTAACACCTGAATTTATCGCCAAAGCAAAGCGTGAAGATATTGAGCCTTGTGGCAAATGCGCAAGTTGCCAAGGAATTGCAGCCACATCGAATATCGCCGTAATTGAATTTGATGGCGCCTCAAATCGTTCCGTAGATAGCGCACGTGAATTAATCGAATCACTTCAAACCCTGCCACCACACGGCGCACGTTATAAAATATACATAATAGATGAAGCTCACATGCTAACCCGTGACGCGTGGAATGCGCTTCTAAAAAGTTTGGAAGAACCACCTCCAAATACAGTTTTCATTTTTGCAACTACCGAAACACATAAAATTATTGATACAGTTATTTCGCGTTGCCAACGTTATGACTTTGCGCGCATTGATGTTCAACTTATAATCGGTAATCTCAGAAAAATCGCTGATTCTGAGAAAATCAACGTTAGTAATGACGTTTTAGAATTAATTGCAAAAAAATCTGTTGGTGGCATGCGTGATGCACAATCAATGTTTGATAGATTACTTGCATTTTCTGATGAAGAAATTAATTTAGAACTTGCCAAAAAAGTCTTCGGCTTTGTTGATAATACTTTTTTACAAGCACTCGCTGAAGCAATCTTGAAAAAAGATACCCAACAATGTTTCTCTCTTATCAATGACGTATTTTCTCAGGCACTTGATTTGCGTGCTTTTTGTGCTGATTTAGTACAATTTTGGCGTAATCTATATTTTGTTTCTGACTTAGAAAATACTAATAAACAGGTTTATGCTGTCTTAGGATTAACGCAAAGTGAATTTGACTCTATCGCCAAAATTGCAAAGCAAAGTACGAAACTTGACTTACTTAATTATTTTGAGAGATTCACTGCGCTTGCTGACAAAGCAGTTGCCAGCAATTACCCACGCTATATTATTGAAGCAGGAATAATCAAAATCCTTAATTCCGGTTCTGTTAAAGATATATCTGAACTTATAAACGCACTTGAAAGTCTTAAAAAAAAAGATAATTTAAAGTCTTTAGAATCTGTTGTAGCCCCTTTCTCATTAACCAATACTAAATCTCCCCCCCCCCTTAATCATTCTCAACATGATTCACCTTCTGCTGAGGTTTCAACAAATTCGAGTAATATTCAAGCTAATGATACAGAAGAGGAATTGCTTAATATGTTCTACAATGAGGAGATAGATTCTTCATCTTCTAATAAATCAAATGAATTGCAAAATGAATCGCAAAATATTGGAATAGATTCCCAAAAAGAAAAAGATGACGAGAAAATTATAAGTTTTCCACAATCAGAATATTCAGAGCAACCCCAACAAGATTTTAAACCAGATTGGGAGAATTTTCTAACGTCGCTACAAAACCCGATGCTTAAAAGCATTATAAAAGCAACACTCCCTAAAACCTTTGAAAAAGGAATATTAAGAATTGCTGGAAAAAAATCACATATTTCATCGCTTAAAATTGCATTCAAAGATCAAATAATAGATTCATTGGTAAAATATTCTAAGATAAAAAACTGGTTAATTGAATTTGAAATATTAGGAAGCGAAACATATGATGTTGCTGGCTCGAATATCGCTGGCTCAGTTGCTGGACAGGAAGCGGAAAAAGAAAAGGAAAACAAAGAGCGTTTGCGAAATGCAATTAAAATCGATCCGCTTTTTCAAGAATTTAAAAATATTTTTCCAAACCATAAATTTTTAAGTGCCAAAGGATATAAATAATAGTCATAAGTAATGAGGAGAAAATTATGTTTAAAGGATTAGGCGATTTCGCAAACATTATGGGCAAAATGAAAGACCTTCAAGAGAATGCCACAAAAATGAGAGAAGAAATCGAGAAAAAAATTGTGGAAGCCGATGCAGGTGCAGGAATGGTTTCAGTCACTTTAACCGGCGCTGGAAATTTCACTGCAATTAAGATTGATAAATCAATAGTCAATCCCGATGATACAGAAATGCTGGAAGATCTGGTTCTATCAGCAGTAAATGAAGGAATCAAAAAATCAAAAGAACTTCTGAAAGAAGAATTAACAAAAATAACAGGTGGTATGCCGATACCTCCAAACTTTAATTTCTAAATGCCACAATATCAATTCCCACTTGCGATGCGTAAATTGATCGCCGAGCTTGCTAAATTGCCGACGATCGGAGAAAAAAGCGCCACTCGCCTAGCGTATCATTTAATTAATTCTAAAAAGGCGAATACTAAAGAACTTGCCGATGCGCTTTTAGAAGCCAAAGAACTTGTACATCTTTGTCCTATTTGTTTTGGTATAACCGATGAGGAAATTTGTCCAATCTGTTCTAATAAAAGTCGTGATGCCTCTATATTATGCATTGTAGAAAAACCAGCCGACCTAATAGCAATTGAAAAGAGTAATTCTTTTTATGGATTATATCATGTCTTGCATGGTTTATGGTCACCATTGCGAGGAATTGGACCGGAAGAAACAAAAATTGCCGATTTAATAAACCGTATCAAAAGGAATTTTTCAGTGCAAAACTGCGATTTATCATCAAAAACTCAATCGCAGCAGGAAATACCAACAAAAATAAATGAACTTATTAT
>JAVBQZ010000213.1:0-4863 GCA_031548505.1 Bdellovibrionota bacterium
GTAATAAATCGGGGTCTGGAAAATAGCGATAATCGGCAGCAGATTCTTTAGCACGTATTGATTTTGTTTCATTAGTTTCCTCATCCCAAGTGCGAGTTTCTTGTCGGATAGTGCCGCCATCAGTAATTACTTTTTCTTGTCGTTCAATCTCAAAAGCGAGTGCTTTTTCTATATATTTAAACGAATTAATATTTTTTAGTTCAACCTTTGTGCCGAATTTTGTGCTACCTTTGGGCATTATGGAAACATTAGCATCGCATCTAAAATTGCCTTCTTCCATATTGCCGTTGCAAATATTCAGGTAGCTAATGAGTTGATGTAAATCTCTTAAATATGTGCCGGCTTCTTTGGGCGACGCAATTTCAGGCTCGGAAACAATTTCCAAAAGTGGAACGCCTGCACGATTTAAATCAATAAGTGAATATGGCTGATCAGGAAGATGCAAATTTTTAGCAGCATCTTCTTCTATGTGAATGCGTGTAATTCCAATTTTTTTACATTTGTTATCGATACAAATTGTCAAATAACCTTCATAGCAAATTGGTAAATCAAACTGCGAAATTTGATAACCTTTTGGCAGGTCGGGATAATGATAATGTTTACGTGCAAAAATACTTTTTTCACGAATTTTAGAATTTGTAGCTAATCCCAATTTAATTGCATAATCGACAACTGCTCTATTTAGCACCGGCAATGTTCCAGGTAAGCCAAGTGTTACTGAATCAGTTAAGGTATTTGCTGCCTTCCCAGTATCGGTTGCGGACATTGCAAATGCCTTACTTAGTGTAGAAAGTTGAATATGAACTTCAAGTCCGATAACGGGGGTGAATGAACTCATAATAATTTTATTAATTTACAGTTCACAATGTACAATTCACAATTCCCAGCCCCTCCTACCAATAGGGGTAGGGCAGTAATTGTACATTGTAAATTGTGTATTGTTAATTGTTAAAATGGTGTGCTGTCGCAAGCAACAACATTTCGCCAAAAGGTTTCCCTAATAATTGCATTCCAATCGGCAAGCCGTTTTTGCTTTTGTCGCAAGGAATAACAATACCCGGCAAACCTGCCATATTACATGGAATAGTAAAAGCATCGCCTAAATACATCGCAAGCGGATCAGATACTTTTTCCCCAATTTTAAATGGTGGTGTTGGTGCAGATGGAGTTACAATTATATCGCAATCTGCAAAAGCATTTGTAAAATCGTTAATTATTAATGTGCGCGCTTTCTGTGCTTTCAAATAATAAGCATCATAGTAACCAGCTGATAGTACATAGTTGCCAAGTAAGATTCTGCGCTTTACTTCATCACCGAAGCCTTCTGCACGAGTCCGCTCAAAAAGCTCTTTTACGTTTTGCGCGTTTTGCGTACGATAACCATAACGGGCACCATCAAAACGTGCCAAGTTTGATGCTGCTTCGGCACAGGCCAATATATAGTAGGCTGCGATTGCAATATTCATATGCGGCAATGAAACTTCAACAACAGAAATCCCTTGTTCTTTTATTTTTTCAATTTTCGCGCCAATTGCATTAGTGACTTCCGGATCTAATCCCTCTATAAAACATTCTTTGGGCAAACCGATTTTTAAATGTTTAATTTTTGGAAACGCTGTTTCTATATTTTTGAAATAATTTGGAACTTCAAGCATAGCAGAAGTAGAATCGTTGACATCATGCCCGGCAATTGTTTCCAAACCAATTGCGGCATCTTTAACATTGCGGGCAAAAACACCGATTTGATCTAGTGATGACGCATAGGCAACCGCGCCATATCTGCTGACGCGACTGTAAGTTGGTTTTATGCCGACAATACCTGTAAAACTAGCTGGCTGGCGAATTGAACCTCCGGTATCTGTGCCAAGTGCGAGCGGCGCTTGATATGCAGCAACTGCGACTGCTGAACCACTTGATGAACCACCCGGAACATAATCAGTATTTATAGGATTTTTTGTTACGCCGTAAGCCGATGATTCGCCACTCGAACCCATTGCAAATTCGTCTTGGTTTGTCTTGCCTAAGATTATTGCGCCAGCATCCATTAATTTTTGAACTGCAGTACAAGTGTACGGTGGAATAAATCCTTTAAGTATTTTAGAACCGCAAGTGGTTTCCACATTCTCAATAACTAGTTGATCTTTTATTGCGACTGGAATTCCGGTTAAAATGTGAGATTTATCCTTTTTTTTTGCGATTTTTTCGTCAGCGCGCTTAGCTTGTCCAAGTGCAAGTTCAGAGGTGACAAGTATAAAACTATTTAGTTCCGGATTTGTTTCGGCAATTTTATTAAGGTGCGCTTGTGTTAATTCAACGGCAGAGAAATCGCCTTTTAGTAGTCCTGCACGCATTTGGGATATATCAAGAGTTGTTAGGTCGGCCATGTAAAAAGATTTAAAGTTTAAAATTATCGCTGCTTAAGCTTAAAGTTAAATGAGGACTAAGTGGAATTTTAAATTGTTAATTATTGATAAATTTTGGCACTTTGAAGAAACCATCTTTGAAATTTTCTGACATTTTTTCCAGCTTTTCCAAAGGTAGTGATTCGGAAATAATATCTTCGCGAAAGGCGTTGACTGCGTCTGTTAAATGCAGAGTCGGTTCAATATTATCGGTATTAACTTTGGAAAGTTGATCCATATAATCCAAAATACCGCCGATTTGCTTTTGCGCTTTGGCGACCTCCGCATCGGAAAGTTCTAATGCAGATAATTTGGCAATGTGGCGGACAGTTTCTGCTGTGATAGTCATATAATGATAGTTTAGTGATTGGTGGTGTTTACATCATTCAAGGCAGGAATGTGTTCTTATGCACATTTGTTTAAATTATTCAAGGGTATGCGGATATATAGCCCTGTAACCATGTTTAAGGCTTAGTCTATAGTAAAAACACAATATGTATTTTACAGATTTTGGGTGTTAAAATGCTAAAATCATTCAATTATTTTAAACTTTGAGGATTAATATGCCGATAACTGTCATTATTGCATCTAAATAGACGATATAATGGAGTATAATCTCGACAAAAACTATTGGCATTTATCGGTTAATTTAATAAGCGCGCAAGCTCTATATTATTTATAATAAGTGCGCCATTTGTTTGCTGTTTTTGCATAACAGTTATGTAGGGGTGGATTTATACATGCGCCGTAGTGCATTAGCACGTGGGGGTATATTGTTCATTCGTAATATTCGTTGGTTAATGATAAAAAAGTTTTTTTTAGGTTTTGTTATAATTGGGTTTGTTGCGGTTTTGGCATCTATTCTTATTACAACTCCTGAAAAAAAAAATATTGAACTTTCCTCTGTTGAGCAGGCGCGCGTGATTGCTGATGACATTAGCAAGCGTATTGAAGGGCAAACTGAAAAGCGTGAGCGTGTTGGCGGTGATGTGGGTGCGGACCAAAATTCGCTATCATCGTATTTTGATCGTACTTTGTTTAGCAAATTTTTTGGTGGGAAATATAAGGTTTCGTTTGATGTTAAAATCACTTCGCTGGATGAGGATGCGAACTTAAAACGTGAGATTGAGGCAGATGAAAAAACGCGCTTAACTGAGCGTAAGAAACAAGCGCAGGAAGCGCGTGAAAAACTGCGTGAAGAGGCTTTGAAACGTGTGGATGAGAATGCGCCGGGAGCATTCAAAGATATCGTGCTTGGCGTGCGTACCAATGATATGGTGACAGCAGAACTCGCTGCCGACGCTTTTGTAGATTATATGATTAATCTGATGTTTGAAGTGCAGCAGATTACTGATTTAATTATTAAGGCGCTTATAAAACGTGAGTTAGTTGATGAAGCGGAAGTTGCGGGTGCGGGACAATATGTGGAATATAATTTAGCGCGGGCGCGGGAAGCGCAGGGCGCGATTATAAAGCCAATGCATAAAGATGCAATGGCGCGCATTATACCGGACCCGGAACATGAAGCGCAGATTTATTATTTTTTCACTTTGAGTTGTACATATTGTCGCGAGATGGCGGCAGATATTGAACGCTTGTGGCGAATGGTGCAGAAAGATGATCGCGTAAAAATGACTGCGCTGACAATGTCGAAAGAAGTTGACGAATGGATTGAATCATATCGCGATTATACAGGTTTAACAGTGCCGATTGAAGAAGGGGCGGAATCAGCAAGGAATTTTGGAATTGGTTTTATACCTGCATTGGTGATTATTTCGCCAAATAATAATCAGGCATATACAAAATCGGGTGAACAAAGTTTTTTGAGAATGTATGAATTTTTGAGAACAGTACAAGGGCTGGAGTTTGAAGTGACGGAAGAAATGAAAGAATTGATGAAAGAAAAGATTGGGAACATGTAGTCGTTATATAGCTGAAGGGGTGACTTAATTGTTTAAAGGAGAGAAATTATGAGAAGTTTTTTTATAGGTTTGTTCAGTCCATTAATGTTTTTTGTTGTAGTGGATGCTTTCGCACAGAAGGGGACTTCGTCATCTAAACCAACTGGGGGAAATTGGCCTCCTCTTAGTTTTTCCGTTGATACTCCTGAAAGAGCATTAGCTGCTCAGCGCGAATCTCAAGAGGCAACTATGCAGCCTTGGACGAAGGTAACAAATAAAACAAGTCCGGAATTAACTAGAATTACCATACCATTTCTAGGTAAGCGGTTGCAGTTTGAAAAGAAAAAAGGAGAGAAGTAATATTATTCTACCTGTTGATGTTAAAGACACTGTATGAATAAATAATTTTTATTATTGTAATAATAAAAAGGAATTATATGTTTAAAATAAAAACTTCATTTTGGGCATTTATGTCTATCTTGTCTTTGGCTACGGGTTTTGTGGAATTTGCAGTATCACAAAATAATGGAATTGAACCAGTTGAAGGCCAACGAGATGAA
>JAVBQZ010000012.1:0-4394 GCA_031548505.1 Bdellovibrionota bacterium
AAAAACTTATCTTCTCTAATACAAGGGTGTCAAACAAACTTGAAAGAAAATGATAAAAATTTTTCAATTATAGGGAATATTGCCACTCTTGGTAGATTAGGTTCTACTATTGCTAAAGAAAAAGAAATCGAAAGCCAACGTCTTGCTAATTATCAAAAACAAAAAATAGAGCTAGATGCATTTTTAAAAAAAGCTGATGAACTAAAGAAAACAGGAAGGACTGAAGAATTGCAGTGTTTATGCGAAAAATTCGCGGGTACAAAAATCACATTCAATACTGACAGAACTAGAAAGTTACAAAGTGAACTCTCCACAGATTATGCTACAATCGAAAGTCGTTTAAACAATGTAGAAGCCGGTTTGGAAACAGCAAAAACTGTAACGGTTATTGCCGGAGCGACAGCAGCGACAGTAGCAACCGGTGGGGTTGCAGGTGTTGCCCTTGGAGCAGTAGCTGGAACTGGAATTGGAGTATTGTCAGAAGGTACCCAGCAGATAACTTCTGTGGGTTTGGGTATAAAAGATAGTAGTGAGGCTTTGGGTGATTTTTATAACAAGTCGAAAGAGCATGCTATAACAGCAGCAACAACTGCACTTACTGCCGGAGTTATGGGAGGTACGACAAAAGCCCTTGGAGATTTAGCGGTAAAGCGACTCGGAGAAGAGGCTGCTAAGAAAGTTACAGTGCAGATGGGAATTAGTGCAGCATCCGGAGCGGCGGGAACAGGAGCAACCAGTACTATTACAAATGTTGCAGGGAAAGTTTATGGTGATTTCACAGGTGTACCGACTCAATCATGGGGAAAGGTCGGGGCGAATATATTTAAAGATACTATAATTGGCGGAGTTGCAGGTGGCACTTCAAGAGGAATTCAGAATGCAAACATTTTAAAAAGTGGGAGTAGTAAGGTCGCAGTATTAGCACAGGGGACATTAAAAGAAGTAGCTGATGTTGGGGCAGACACTGTAATTTCTGTTGGCGCTGAAATGGGGCACGCTTATGCTACCAGTAGCACATATTCCGGGGCTGGAATTTGGGATAATTTTAAACAATCTTTAGCTGTTTCTTTGACAAATCGCTTCACCGGTAAATTCACATCAAAAGTAAATAGCAATCACAAGGTTCGTAGCGTTGAGGATATGAGGGCGCGTTTTAATGACCCAGATGCAACTAATCTTTATATGACTGGTGGCGAGAATACATTAGGAAGTCATTATGCTACTTATATTAAAGTTGATATGGATGGCACAGGGAGTAAGATCTACAGAATACAGGCTGAAGGTCCGAAATTACCAATAGTAACTCCAGCTTCTAATTTAGTGAAAAGTATTGGTGGAAAGATTAGAGGGAAACCTGATAATACTCCTTCTTCAGATATTCTTACATGTAAGGTTGTCCATGCTGTTGGCAAGAAAGGTCATGAAGATTTAATATTTAAGAAAGGAGGATTGTTCATTCAAGCAGAGGGATTGACAAGGGAGAATTTGATAGAAGCGGTGCGATACGCACAAAGTAAAGATGTAAGTATGGGGGTAACAGGCTGTGTTGGAGCTAGTAATGTTACGGCGCAAAAATCCGGTTTGAATCTACCAACCTTGGGTTTTCTGGATAAGTTAGGTGCAATAATCCCGTTTCGTCCGATACGTTCTAATCATACAAAAGCGCTACTTGGCGATAAAGTAGCTCCTAAAAATAGCAAAGTTAAAATGTTTGTTTCGGATGATATAAAAAGCCAATCTTTTCAGGATAAACTTAATACTTTATTTAAAAAAGATGTTGAACTTCCGATGTTAGTCGGAGGAGGATTATTTCTCACGCTTGTTGATGCAGTTTTAGGTAGTGCTACGGGTAAAGATCATCCGGTTTTTAATGCGATTGGCGAAGAACTATTGAAGAAGAGTGTTAAGGAGAATTTGTCCACTACAGATGTTCAGCGATAATTAATCTAAATTTCATTTTGCGCTATAAACGTTATTTCTCTCCCAGTATTACCTCGTCGATATGAAAAGAATTGTTTGTTGCAGATAGTGCAGGCGTTAATTACACAAATATTGCTTTCAGGGATTCCTTGTAGGTATGCTTGTCGTTTTAGTAAACCACTGTTGTTAAAATGTATTTGAGTTTGGTTTGACGCGTCGTTAAAAGTTTCGTTTAAAAATAATCCAAAGTCTTTTTCTTTCCCACCAATTTTTAAATAACTTTTTTTTGCTGCTGATGCTACATCTCCTTTTACTTCATAACAACAAACGTTAGCTGCAGGTCCGACGCAAATTTCGATTTCCTCTGGTTTATATCGCTTTAAAATTTCGGAGAGCGTTAAATATAAATAATTTTGAACAGTTCCTTGCCAACCGGAATGTAGAATATAAGCAATGTTAGCCTGTTTAACGAAAATTATAATCGGAGCACAATCGGCAGTTTTGATTCCAAAAGTAACATTGTTTTTATTTTGCTTTAAATCAATTTTCCAACCATCCGCTTCAAGTGGGGCATCATTATCATATAAATTTAAATCAATTTGCGCGGCGTCAATCGTTTCCGTACCGTGAACTTGTTTGAAAAGTTTTATTTCGGAATTTGGAATGACTTTCTCCCAATCTTTTCCATTATTAGCAAAGGCATCAAACTCGGCATTCATAAAGCCGTGGTTAAGACCGGCATCTAACCATTCAGCAACAGATAAGACGGTATAATTATTTAATTTACGAGTTATGATTTTCATATACATTCCTGTTACTTGGTTTTTTCAGAAAAACCAAGTAACAATGTACAATTCACAATTTACAATGCGCAATTCCTCCTCCCCACAACATCAATTGAGTAATTCGCAATTACAGTTTTTCTCCCAATTTGTTGTGTTGAAGGGGAGTGGCTGGGAATTGTGCATTGTAAATTGTGAACTACGTATAGTTCACACAATTGTTTTTCAGAAAATAAAATCAAAAAACAGGGGGGAAACTCAAGGAAACTGCTTATACAGCATCTTTAGTGCGACTTTTGCAATAGTCAAATGTTTTCTTTGCGATTAGATTTAGGTCGGTGGCTAGACGTAAGAATACATCATAATTTTCAAGTCCTTGTCTGTAAAAATCTATTTGTTTATTTAGTGCGGCGATGACTTCTGGATTATCGGTTAGATGTGATTTCAATTCTGCAATCTGTAATTCTACTTTTAAAATTTTTGCCTGTAAAGTGCGTGTTTGATAAATCTTGTCTATATAAGGAATTGTTTTTTCTAAATCACGGCGCATAGCTAATAATTCGTCATAATATGCCTGCCGCGCTGTAATTTTTAAATTATTTCTTTGTATATCAGCTTTTATTTTATTTAGGAGCAATCCATCTTCAACTAAGTTTAAAGCATCTTTATAGATATTGGTGCATATATTAAATACACGTACCTCTTCTATTTTCACAGGATTTCCTGCATCTTTTTCTTTTTCGGAAATTGCATTAGCCAAATGTTTTTCACAAATCGCTAATTTTGCATTTCTATGTTGGATTGAATTAATTAGAGTTGCGCTGTTTTGCTCAATTATATTGCTAATAATTATTTTGTCTTCCTCTGTAATTTTTGATTTTGGTTTACGCGCATTTAATTCTTTTTCTAAATAGCTAACACGCGTTAAGGAAATTTCAAGTGCAGTTTTGAGATTTTTTATAAGTTGGTTATTTATATTTTTATTTTGCAATGCAATATTTGTCTCTATTTCGGCAATATTTTTCTTATGAGTTAATTCATCTTGTAACTTTAGTGTAGCGTTTGTGTTATAAGCTACAATAGCGATGTCTCTTGCAGTTTCACTATCTGTAATATTTTTTTCTAAAGCAATATTAGTATCATTTAAATCTTCTAATTGCAGATTTATTAGTTTGATTTGATTTTTTTCTTTATTTATTTCCTCAATAAGAAGTGTGATAAGAGTGAAAAATTTCTTTTTATTCTCAAGTAAATAGTCCAGTGTTTCGTCTTTTGAATTACGCAGATTTTCATTTAATATTTCTAAGACGGTTTCTTGTCTAATTTCGTTTACTTCTTGTGCATAAAATGTTTCTAATGATTCATTTAGGGTCAATTCTTTAGTAAGTAGTTCAGTTATTTCTTTTCGGTTATTTTTTTCAGCAGTCACCTTGTTAGCAAGTATTTCGTCTCTTTTTATACGACATTCAGAGATTTTCTTTTCTAAGATAAGAATGCGTTTGTCTGCAGGTAGGTTTAGATAGTCGTCGGTTGAAACTTCCAAGAACAAAAAATTTTCGCTAATATTAAAATCTTTGATTTCATTTTGGATTGTTGGGCTTGGACTGTTTTCAATAGGAATATTTTCTATAATTTCTTCAATCGATTTGTTTGCTTTATTAGCAGTGTCATTAGCTGTTAATTTTACAGTTT
>JAVBQZ010000156.1:0-4133 GCA_031548505.1 Bdellovibrionota bacterium
TAACTCTTTCCGTACTATTAAAAAGCCCATCATATTGCCTTTTTAAAGAATCTATTTCATGCTGTTTTTGATCTTTATTTGACTCTGTCACCTCTTTTCTTTTCTGTGCTAATTCATTGGCTTTCGCTAAAACATCGGCACAAATCGAAGCCGTATCTCTAACTGCATTAGTTAACCGATCATCCTGTTTCAATAATGGAGAAGTTAGCAAATCGCGGAACATCTGCTGTCTAATTGTGAAAAGGAAATTATTCCGTACATTTTGATCTGAAATCACTTCTATGACCTCGCTTATAATTGCCGAAACCATACGATTATATTCATGGAAAAACCACGAAACATTACTACCTTTAGTTGATCCTTCGGCATTTTCTTGTGCTTTATTAACATGTTCGTTACCAGTATTCTCCAATGCATCTTTAACTTCATGTTTATGATCTATTTTTGCATCTTTACCTGTACCAAATTGCCATTCCACAGCAGTTGCAGGCATACGCACTCCCACCAAGACAAAAAATATTGCCGGTCCGGTTGTCATCCATAAAGCACTCAAATATCTTCTATCTAATACTATGGCGAATATTATACGAATCGCACAGCAAACAAATACGAAAGCCCCTAAAGCATGCAGCTCATTACCAAAACCTTTACTATCTTTATTTAAAATTATTTCTTGCGCTTTATAACCAGCCGCTTCAAGTGCTGTAGCTACAAGAGTAGAAGCCGCTGTATTATACTGAGCCAAAACAGAAGCAATATCTATAAAAAAGAATGCAGTGAATAATAACAATATTGCAAAAAATAGCTTATTATTGATCACGCTTTGTGAAACGACTTGTAAAAAAAATCTATCAACGTTTATTGAATATCCTTTAAAATCATTTCTTCTAATATTATCCACTCTCATACCTCGCCTCCTCTAGATTTATTCCCTTTAATTTGCGCTAACGAAACCTCATCCCTCCTTTGGATATCAAAAGTATTCAAACTATTTGATGACCTACCTCCTCTACCTGAGCCCCGTATTGGTAACGGAACTCGACCAGGATCTTTAAGTATATATTCCCCACCTGCTACTACATGGAAATCATCCGGAGTCAGTCCACAAAGCTCACAAATTTCGTCTAGGGTTAGCCCAGGGAAATCAGACATAGAGAGAGGAATACCATCTGTTTCTGTCGTCTTTCCCTCATTTTGTGGTGTTTCTGTTGGTTCTGAACTATTTGGCAACGGATATTGTGATTTACCATCAACCTCCCACCCCCATCGATGAATCATTCCGTCAAGCGGAGCAGTTACATCTGTAAATAAATTCTGGTATGTTGCATCTATAGATATTTCGCCATTCTCATTTGTTATTATCTGACTAGGCCCAACTCCAAGTTGTCTAAAAGTATTGGAATTAAAAGCTCGATCTTCCATTGCCTTAAGCCCCACATACGATAATAAAGGGCCACTTATGCCTGCTAACTTTGATGTGGTAGCACCAAATACCTTATCTGTTGTAGTCATGGCCAAACTTTTTCTAGCCATAACATCTGCTTTTACAACCTCAACAACCGCCCCATACCTATTAGCATATACTCCCCTTAAATTTATTTCTGAACCTTCACCAAACTGATTCGCCCTATTTTCGCGCATTTGAAGAAGAGGTGAATTTCTTAACGCTACCCTTTCTTGCTCAACTTCAAGCATCATTTTTTTCTGCGTATAATCTATCATTTTACCAAGCAACGCATTATCTCCTATTACTCCACTAATAGATAATTTCTGAACAAATTTTTCTGCAACCGTCTGCGATGCCGCTGATGCTATATAAGCATTACTTAGTTCATCAATATTCATCTTGTCGAAATTATTTCCATAACCGTTAGCTTTCATATATTTTGAAAGCATGACCTTCTCACCCGTTCCTGAATCCGTGATATAAAGTTTATCACCCCCTCTAACTATTTCATCTAATTTCCCTCTTAGGCTTAAGGTACTTGTTCTTAAGGCGTCATAATATGTATTAACCCCACCACCTTTTTTATTAGAAAATAGATTCATCAAATCACCAGCTTGTGTATCTCTTCCAAAAACACCACGTGCAGCAAGTTCCTGAATAAAATCACCTTGACCTTTCCCTTTATTTTTTCCATCTTCACGCCATTTATCATACCCAAATGTATTTAGAAAATTTTCTGCAACCATATCCGCCCCACCACTTTTAGATAATGTTTCATAATTCGGAAATAACTTTCTGGATAAGTTGGTATATGGCTTTGCCAAACCCTGTGCATTTAAGTTGTTCATATGCCGCTGATAACTCATCAAGTGTGAGGAGCCGGCCATCTCACCTAATTCATCCGCCATATCCTTGGCTGTATTTGCATAACTACTAAGCACGCTGTGTTTTCCTTTTAAAATGACGAAACCGGTTAACGCAGGAACAGAGAACAATGCCATTGAAAGCATCATATAATAGGTGTGGAGTGAAAATGACGGGTCGTAATCAAATGCCGTTTTATAAATATCTTCAAATGTAAGATCTGTTTTGTTGATATTTTTAAGAGCAGGTGGATAACTAACCTGTGGTAAAATATTCCATAAAACCTGGCTAAATAAATAAACACAAGCTAGTCCGATATCCCAACTTTTTACCCAAAGCCAAGCTAGAATATAAGTAACAAATGACATCGCGCGATTGGGCAAAACTAACATCAAGCACATAAACGGATATACTGATGCCAATAGGAATAATAATATTCCCTGCCAATATGGCAAATTCATCAAAAAACCGTAGATTGATTTACGATAATGTTCCGATCTAAGACGTTGAATATCGCGAAACCCGGCAGCAACATTGGCGTTCATAGAGCCAACTCTAGCAGGCCTAATTTCAGAATTATTAGAGCCTCCTTCATTTGAAGAAGTAGGATTATAAAAATCATTTTCAGCTGAGCGCGACAAAATCTTACTTACTATACCTGTACCATGTCCCTGAACAGCATTACGAACAAAATAAATTGTCGCAATAATCCCTAAATCCTCAATCTTACACTCTTCCGTTGCCTTTTTTTCATCCGCTAATTTTACCTCCTCCATCGACATCATCAATTTCTCTTTTAGCTCATGACAAAGAATTTTCCTGTTTTCCTCCTTAATCTTTCCATCTTCGCCCAAAGCAACCTGTGCATGTTTATTGACAATCCAATCATTCAGTTGAGCGTAAACATCTTCAAAAACAAAGTATAAGGCTATTGATTGTAATTCATTACAATTAAATAATGTATTTTTTACGTCTTTTACGCCCTCAATCTCTTTTACTTTTTTATAATAATCTTCATTATTCGTATTATGAGACTCTTTATCATCAATAAATATCGTAGTTAATTTACTTCGCACTTCACCAGAAATATTTGCGTTTTTAATAGACTTTTCTGTCTCAACCGCTTTTTTGAATTCTTCATGATTTTCATCTGACTGTTGTTTCTTAGAAAACAAAGTATCCGAACAACTTGGAATATATGTATTAAATAAAATGTCTATGGTTATGGGATTTTTCGGACGCATTGAAACAAGAGATTCCATTGCCATCGTGCGCGTCATATTTAGCAATGCTTTATCATCCTTTTGTTGTAAAATAATTCCAACTAGTTCCGATACTAACGCATTAATTGGCCTGACATAAAATTCAAAAAGTCCTGCTATTTTTATACTCTCATCAGCTGACTTAGATGTTGTTACACCTCCTACCGCATCTGCTTTACTGCTTGCTGTCTCATCTACAGTCCCGTTGGCATTTTGGGCGGCTATTTTTTTACTAGCTACCGGTGTACTATCTGCAAGACGTGGCTTCGCTCCTGCGCCAAGTTGATATGCGACACCATCGCTATCAACACGCCAAGTGAGAGCTAAAATAAAGAAGACGGGACCTAAAACAAGATATCGAACAAATTCGTATTTTCCAAAGACGGCATAGAAAACAATGCCAAATATGCAAGACAGCACATAAAGAAATGCGCCGGTGGTATTAATGAAGTCTGTAAAGATATCAAGGAACTTCGCCTGAGTAATATACCCAGCCGTCTCGAACGCTGCCGAGATGAAAGTTATAGAAGCTCCAATATATTCAGTAGCCATTTAAATAC
>JAVBQZ010000040.1:0-5602 GCA_031548505.1 Bdellovibrionota bacterium
CAAGGAATTCGTAAATTAACTTTATCAATGGAAGTTGTTCCAGTATTTTGTGGTTCTGCTTTTAAGAACAAAGGTGTACAATTCTTACTTGATTCTGTTATTTCATATCTACCTTCCCCACTTGATATTAAACCAGTTGAAGGACTCGATCCCAAAAAAGAAGATGTAGTTTTAACACGTAAGGCAGATTTTTCCGAACCGTTTGCAGCAATGGTTTTTAAAATTATTGCTGATCCACATGGCACACTTTCATTCATTCGTGTTTACTCAGGTCAGGTGAATGCTGGTGATTCCATGCTTAATACAAGAACTGACAAAAAGGAACGTCTAGGCCGTATCGTAAAAATGCACGCCAATAAACGTGAAGAAGTTGAGTCTGTAGGAGCAGGTGATATCGCTGCTGTTGTTGGTTTGAAAGATTCTTATACAGGCGACACATTATGCGATGAAAAAAATCCAATTGTTCTTGAAAAAATGGAATTTCCTGAGCCTGTAATTTCAGTTGCAATTGAGCCTAAAACAAAAGTCGATCAGGAAAAACTAGGATTGGCTTTAAATAAGTTGGCACAGGAAGATCCGTCTTTTAGAATTACTAGTGATCAGGAAACAAACCAGACAATTATTGCTGGTATGGGAGAACTTCATCTTGAAATTATTGTGGATCGTTTGGTACGCGAATATAAAGTTGAAGCAAATGTTGGTAAACCGCAAGTAGCATATCGCGAAACAGTTACCAAACCAGTTACAAAAAATTACAAATACGCAAAACAAAGTGGTGGGCGTGGTCAATACGGACATGTGGTATTCAATTTAACTCCTGGTGAGCGCGCGAGTGGATTTACTTTTGTAAATTCAATCAAAGGCGGTGCTATTCCTAAGGAATATATTCCGGCCTGCATAAAAGGATTTGAAGATGCTATTACAAGTGGTGTTTTGGCTGGTTATCCGATGGTAGATTTAAAAGTTGATTTAATTGACGGATCATATCACGAAGTTGATTCTTCCGAAATGGCGTTTAAACTTTGTGCGTCTATCGCATTAAAAGAAGCTGCTAAGGAATCTGGAGTTGATATTTTGGAACCAATAATGAAAGTCGAAGTTGTAACTCCGGACGATTATCTTTCAAATGTGGTCGGTGACTTAAATAGACGTCGCGGAAAAATTATGGGAATGGATGCTCGTCCTGGGGTACAAGTTGTTAATACGGAAGTTCCACTTGCCGAAATGTTTGGTTATGCAACTGACTTGCGTTCTCAAACACAAGGTCGCGCGACTTTCACAATGACGTTTGATCATTATGAATCTGTACCTGCACAGATCAGAGAGACCATAGCAAATAAATAGAGAGGTGCATTATAGGGCGTATTTTGCGCATGCCCTATATAAACTTACAAATTTTAAAAATTTATTTTTTTTAATATCTTAAAAGGAAAAATATTATGATTGGTGATAATAAGATGCGTATGCGTTTGAGCGGATATGATCGCAGCATTCTAGATACCTCAGTCGCTGGTATTGTTGAAGTCGTCAAAAGAACTGGTGGTAAAGTCGCTGGTCCTATTCCTCTTCCAACTAAAAAAGAAAGATTTACAGTTAACCGTTCGCCCCATGTTGATAAAAAATCACGCGATCAGTTTGAACTAGCTTCACACGTCAGAATTTTGGATATTGTTGAAGCAACGCCACAAACTATGGATGATTTAACAAAACTGGAAATTCCTGCTGGTGTTGATGTTCGTATTGGTAAGCCAAAAGACAGTACAAAATCAAAGAAGGCAGTAGCTGCCAACCCGACAGCACCTAAAAAAACAACTACTAAAAAGCCAACAAAAAAATAGTATTTTTTTGTTATTATAAAATTTATAATTATTCACTTTAAAATATAGAGGCGTAAAACAATGAACGCAATGTATGGAAAAAAATTGGGAATGACACGGATTTTTACTGAAAAAGGTGAGAATATCGCTGTTACAATTCTGGAAATGACTCCCAATGTTGTTTATCAAGTTAAGACTAAAGAGAACGATGGCTATGATGCTGTTCAAGTAGGTCTTGGACAACAAAAACAACAACGAGTCACAAAACCATTAACAAAACATTTCGCAAAAGCTGAGAAAGGATTACCAAAATTTGTTGGTGAAATTCGCACGGTGATTGGTGATAAAAAATACGACAATGTAAATAGCCTAAAACTTGGTGATGAAATTATTGTTAATGATTTATTCAAAACGGGAGATTTAATTGACGTTGTTGGTACTTCAATCGGTAAAGGTTTCGCTGGTGTGATTAAACGTCACCATATGAAAGGGGCGCAAACAAAGTCACATGGTTCACATGAATATTTTCGTCATGGCGGTTCCATTGGTAACCGAAAATTTCCAGGACGTGTATTCAAAAATAAAAAAATGGCTGGGCGTATGGGTAATGAACGTGTAACTCAACAGGCACTTGAAGTTCTCCAAGTTCGCCCAGAGGAAAAAATCCTTATTGTTAAAGGGTCAGTCCCAGGTTCGAAGGGAGGAATTGTATTCGTACAATCCTCTATCAAAAGATAATATTTACGATTTTGTATATTACTAATTGTAAATTGTGAATTATAAAAAGGTTGGCTGGCACCGTTCAGCCAAAAACAAGGTATATAGTTTATGGCAAATGTAGAATTACAAGTAATAAATAACTTAGGTAAACAGGTTAGTAAAGCGCAGGTCGCTGATTTTGTTTTTGATGAAACTGCACCTAAGTCACTACTCCATCAGGTTGTTCGTTGGCAACGTGCATCTTGGAGAGCAGGAACTCATAAAACAAAAACACGTGCTGAAGTTACCGGTGGTGGTAGAAAACCATGGAAACAAAAAGGCAACGGGCGGGCGCGCGCGGGCTCTAATACCTCCCCTTTATTTGTAGGTGGTGGAACGGCACACGGTCCCAAACCGCATAAATATGATTTCAGAATGAATAAGCGTGACAGAAAGAAAGCGCTCGCTGCTGCTATTGCTGCTCGCAAAAGTGAAAGTCGTCTAATTGTCCTTGAAAATTTTGGCTTATCTGAAATTAAAACAAAGAAAGCATTGGAAGTTTTAAGCGCAATTGGTTTAAAAGAGGCAAAAAGTATTTTAGTTGTAATTCCTGCTTATGACGATATCGTTTTCAAGAGTTTACGCAACGTTAAAGGTATTAAGGTACTTGATTCAAAAGCAATCAATGTTTACGACATTTTGGCAAATCAATATCTTTTGGTTTTAGCTGATGCTTTAAAAGGTATTGAAGAAAAAATTTCGTTTTAAAGTTGTACAGGGTGGATGATAATTCCGGATTGCAATTACGAAGTAGTTTGATTTTATAATCTTCTTGGCTTTGAACTTTGTCAAATTGCTTATTCATATAAAGTACTTTGATGACATGTGCACCCTTAGCTCAGCTGGATAGAGTAGTTGGCTTCGAACCAATTGGTCGGGGGTTCGAATCCCTCAGGGTGTATTTCATAAAAAATCAAGAATATCTAATTGCCTCCACAATAATTATCTTAAAAAAAATAATCCATCACAATTAATATTATATGCGCTGTATAGCAGGGCAATACGATATGGTTAAATTTTATTTGGTGGTTTTTTCTGTGTTGTTATCAGCATCTTTGGTCAATGCTGCTGATCCGATTTATTCTTGGACTGATGAGCAGGGAATCACACACTATGGTGCTAAGGTTCCAGCAGGGCAAAAAGGCGAAAAACTATCTGGTAGCCTATCACGTTATAATTCACAAGAAATGATAAAACGACTGAAAGAGGATACGGCTGCAGCAAAGGCTAAGAAAGTCGAAGAAGCAAAAGAAAAAAACGCTACAAAATACGAAGCAACTCCTAAAGATGGCCGTAATGATACTAAGGTTCGCGCGAGTTCAGATGTAGATCTTAATAGTGATCATATTTCATTAGATGATGAAGAAAGAATTTTGGCGGCGCTAGAAAAATTAGAAGCAAGTGGAATAAATATAAAATTTACCGAAGGCTTTGAGATAACGAATTGTTCGGCACGTATAAAGAATGTTGGCAATAAAAAACAAGATGGTATTGCCGTTGTATTTGATTTTAAAGATGGGTCACGCGTGGTTGGTGATGGTCCAGTATCGCTTGGACCTGGCGAAGATGCTAAATATTCAATTCCAGCTGATTTATTACCATTCTCTTTAAACCATGCATTTGTGAAGAAAAATTTATCGGGGACAGGAATAAACAAAGCTTTCGTAAGGGAACAGCTAACCCCGAAGATAATTATAGGTATAGAATAGGAGTATGTACTCATGCTTCCTGAGAATTCCAGTATTTTTAGGACCTTTTTGGAGCATGAGTATGCGGAGCGATAGCGGAGCCATATACAAATATACTCCTGTTTATAAATATATAAAAAAGGTCGCGAAGCGATAACTAAACAAGAAAATGTTTTTTAAAAAACTAAATAGCTTTTAAAAAAACTAACTAACAGGAGTATATATAGAATATGGAACGTTCACCAATGACTGCTGAAGGATATACAACCCTTCAAGCAGAATTAAAAAAAATGAAAAGCGAAGATAGGCCTAAAATTGTAAAAGCAATTGAAGAAGCACGCGCGCACGGTGATTTAAAGGAAAATGCTGAATACCATGCAGCCCGCGAATCACAAGGAATTTTGGAAGCGCGAATAAAATATGTAGAAGAGGTCTTATCTCTTGCTGAAATTATTGATGTTTCAAAACTATCTGGTTCTAAAGTTGTATTTGGCGCAACTGTTGTTTTGAGCGATGTAGATACTGGTGAAGAAAAAAAACTACGAATTGTAGGAGAGGAGGAAAGTGATTCTGTAAAAGGTTATATTTCGTTTAAATCACCACTAGCACGCGCGTTAATTGGGAAAAGTCAAGACGACGTTGCAAAAGTTAAGTTACCAAGTGGCGAAAAAGAATATGAAATTTTAGAAGTTTCTTTTTGACATAGTAACCACAGTAAGGGGGGAAAAAATAGTTTTAGAGATTTTAGAGAATGACCATTAGATGCTTCACTGTAAGAAACAGAATAATCTCAACATTATGAGTGATTTAGCAAAACAACGACAGAAAATTCTACAAGATATTCAAAGATGTTTTGAGAACGATGACGTTTCATTAGCTAAAATTTCGCAGATAATCGCAGAAGAACCAATCCTAGGCGAAAAATTGATAACGTACGCAAATGAAACTTTACCCAAAAATTCAAACCACCAAATCACCACACTCGTTCAGGCATTAATGCAGCTTGGCGAAGGCAATATCTGCTATGTATATAAGCATCTTATAAAAATTGATTGAGATTGTATAAAAAGAGCTACTCTATAAACTATAGAGTAGTCGCCTGTACTCACGCTACTTGAAATTTTCTAAAATTTTTTAACTCTTTTAAAGAATGATGACTTCTTCTAACAACAAAAAACCTACTTTATTCCTTCATATTGGCTACCCTAAAACCGGCACTACTGCATTACAGCATGCATTAAGAGAAAATCAAAAATTTCTAATAAAAAAGGGTATTTGCTATTCGGATTATAAGGGTGAAAGCTCAAATCATGTAAATTTAGGGTGTAGTATAATGGC
>JAVBQZ010000119.1:0-6752 GCA_031548505.1 Bdellovibrionota bacterium
TATTTCTCTACGAAAAATTTAAATTCAAATTTCTAGCATATAAATAAATTTATTTTATAATTCGGAGATCCCAGACATGACAAATTTCAAAAAGGGTGAAAAAATAGTTTACCCAGGTCAAGGCGTTTGTATAATCGAAGATATTCAAACCTTGAAAATTGCTGGCTCTACTCAACAATTCATTTTACTTTCGGTTTTGGAAAAAAATCCACCACGTAAAATCAAGGTTCCTCTGGCACAAGCAGAAAAAGTCGGATTGCGACAAATCATAGACTCAAAAACGGCAGATAAGGTTTACGATGTTCTCAGGAATCGCGATGTTACAATAGATAAGCAGACCTGGAATCGTCGTCTGCGTGAATATACAAATAAAATTAAAACTGGCTCTGTTTTCGAAATTGCTTCAATTATTCGTGACTTATCCGTGATAAAGTCGGATAAAGAATTGTCATCCAGTGAAAAGTTGATGTTTGATACTGCACAAAGTATTTTGGTCACAGAAATTTCTATCGCCAAATCACGCCCAGAAGCAACAATAAAGGCGGAATTAAATAAACTGTGTCATATCCAATAATTTATGACGAGCAATAGCCAATGCATAAGAACCAATCAGAATAAAGTTGTCATTGTTCAAGACGACAAGCAACTTGATAGAATTATTACTCGCATCACTTATCAAATCTTAGATAGCCATAACGGCGCGGAAAATATCGCTTTTGTTGGCATGAAAACTCGTGGCAATATTATCGCCCAACGTATTATCAAGAAAATAAAAGAAATTGAGGGGGTCGATGTCCCACTTGGCAATGTAGATACCACATTGTACCGTGATGATTTTATTCACAAACCAGAAATGCCACTCAGCCGTTATACTCAGCTCCCGTTTGACGTCGATTCTGTAACAATCATTTTGATAGACGATATGCTTGGTACTGGCAGAACCATCCGCGCAGCTATTGACTGCATTATTGACTTTGGACGTCCAATAAATATTGAACTTGCAGTTCTTTGCGACAGAAAAGTTATCGAATTTCCGATTGTGGCAAAATACGTTGGGCGCGAAACATATATTGCCCCTGATGAACGCCTAGTAGTCTTGCTAAAAGAACGTGATGGCGAAGATAAGGTCTTTATCTCTCCTAGATAATAAATTAGACCTTCTACAAAAGTTCTGATCTCCTTATTTAGCCTAAGTTAAAATTTTTAAATAATATTGGTTATTCAAGAAAATTTAACTCAGTTTACTATTTTGAAAACTTTTTTACTCCCGTCCCACAAAAGGTCTATTGATAATGGCTGACAAATTAGCAATTCTCGCACTATCCAATACTGAATTAGCCAAAGCACTTTATAACGGTAATTTGGCAGAGGAAGAAATTAAGGCACTCCCAGCACAAACCGTTTATACCGCCGTTAAAACAATTGGTTTAGAATCATCACAAGATATCATCTCTGCACTAAGCCATAAACAATATGAAATCGCACTAGACTTTGAATTTTGGTCTAATGATATAATAAACGAAGATAATATTTGGAATTGGTTAAGTATCATTGATGACCCAAAAGGATTTGAATCGCTGGATAGATTTATTAAAGAAGTCGATCAAAATATTTTAGTATTCCTCATAACAAAATATGTACAAATTGAAGTAAATGAAGAACAAACTGAATCACCTCCATTTCAACAAGGCTATACTCCAGACCTTGGTTTTACTTGGCTCGCAATTAATACTGGCGATGATGAACACGACAGACAATTAGGAAAAATTCTTGCCTATATCTTTGAAAGTGATCCGGATTATTTTTATCGCCTAATATATTTGCCAAACACTTGTACCCCAAGCATACTAGAAGAAGAATCATTTGCACTAAGAAATTCACGCCTACAGGGCGAAGGGATTCCGGATAAAGAGACAGCTTGGCGTGTAAATAGCCCGAAGACGGCTTCTGCAATTTTGCCTTTACTAAAAAGTAAACCTGACTTTAATTTTACTAAAAAATCAAACTATCCTCTCCTGCATGGTGGATATGCTTCAGAACCGCTTCGTGGATTTATTCAAGATATAATTGAAAATGATACGAATTTAATCTTTGAAATAGAACAAAATTTAGCTGGTTTACTTAATTCAGCAATTATCTATTGCAATATCGATTTCTCTAATTTTGATATTGTTAAAAGACTTAGCGAACAAGTCAAAGGGGCTATAAATCTTGGATTAGAAGCATTGATAGACAAATTAGGAAAGACGAATACTGAGTATGACAATTTTGCAATTTATAAGCAAATAGGAATTCAAAACATTTATCAGATAGGGCTAAATGAACTGAAACAAATCCACAGTGCAGCAAATAAGATTTTAAAAAATATCGAAAACAAAAATTCAGACAATAATATTCCAGACAGTAAAGAACTCGTAATTCTTGACGCACTCGCTAAACAAATCCCTGAATTCTCCCTTCTTATTCACGGAAATAACTCTCCTGATACCCTTACATTAAAACAAGAAACTAAACCATTTGAACATTTAACTGAAATTGAGCAAGCAAAGATAATATTAAACCATTTAACAAATACAGCATAGCAAGACCTTCAATTACCTTTAATTAAAGAATGAAAATCACAGAGAGTAATCTACGGATTAAAATTACCTTTATCTAATTAAATTCCCTCACCATAACCAGCGCCTCTCCATTTCTGTGGCACTTTCGTTTTTCCACGTGATTCAATGTATGCTTTTTGCTGACGTCTATCTCTTGATACGTTTTCTTCCTGAAAAATAATAAAGTAGCCAAAAACCAACATAAAAAGTAAAATTGTTAAATAGATATATTTCATAACTAAAATTAAGTAATTTTAAGTGCTTATGACTGACCGTTAGTTATAGTCACCCAACCGCTCCCCCATTCGTATTTCTTGTCCGTTTACCAAACCATATTTCGGATAAAATTTCTTCTGCATCAACAGCACAACAGTTGAGCCAAAATTAAATGAACCTAATTTTTGTCCCTTTTTATAGTGAAATAAAGTATCATAATGCTTAATAGAGGTCTTTCTAAACATAGTTGGAAATTTCACATTTGAAATAATATCATCATATGTAACCGAAATCGAACCGACAGATGTAGCTCCAATCTTCGTTACTGCGACTTTATTATCATCCGCAATTTTTAAAACTGAAACTATCCGTTCATTAACAACAAATAAATTCTTAATATTATTCACCGACCATGAATTAACTGGCCATAATGTGCCAGGTACATAAATACTTTCAATTATTTCACCATCAAATGGTGCATGAATATGATGATAGTTATAAGGGGCTAAATAAATTGTTATAAAAAAACCATCTTGAAATTCTTTTGCTAATTCTTTGTCAACTAAAAAATCTTCAACCGAATATGTCGTTCCTTTTACTTGTATCAACTGTCCAGCTTTTATTTCACCAAATTCAGTAATTTTACCATCAACAGGACTAATTAACCCAGCCTGAATTTCACGAGCGCTAGAAATAATATTCCGCGTAAATAACTCATTTAAAGATTTAAATTCTTCAATTGGCTTTTCTAATTCGCCAAGGTCTGGCTTGAATTTTTTAACAAAAAGAATTATTAGAAAATTTACGAAAAAACGAGGCTTTTCCCACCTGGCAATTCGCCCAACCAGAAAGCTAAAATAATTTTTTGGTACAAAAGTAAGAAGTGGAAAAAGATTCATTGAATTAGAAGAATAAATAACTTTATAATTATTGAGTAAGATAAGAATAATATCAAAAAATTATATAATAAACCTCAACATTCCTAGGGATTGTATAATTTAAAAAAAAACTTTGCACAATTCAATAATTCATGAACCGATAAAAGCATTAACATACCCATTTTTCATAACTTTACACGGCACTAGACGCATTGTCATTTTTGCGCTATAGGGCGGGACCAAAATACAGCCCTACCATTAACTCTACATTATTAATTATGAAAAAAAATATTTCAACTATATTATTGATAATAATTATCTTTACGATATTTGTTATTCCTTCTACTTTCGCGCAAGTTAGAGTTGACTCAAGTGCACAACTTCAACAATCAAATTCAAACAATAATGTCGCTTGCAATTGCCCGCCAAAAAGTGACACCGCAACGACATTTAAACAATCTGACTTAGTTCTTATTGGAACAGTTTCTGAAATTACACAAAATAGCAATTACAAAGATGGTTATTCAGAAGTGATGTTTAACATTCGCAAATTGATGAAAGGAGTAGATGAAATTAGCGACGCAGTTGTAATTTATGTTCCAAATGATAAATGTAAATTTGAATTTCAGAATGGATATGATTACATCGTTTATGCAAAGGGTGATATTTTCTTTTACTCAACTGATATTTGCACTAGAAACCAATTCTTTGACAATGCTTACGAGGAAATTGAAGCATTAAAAAAAATAGATAAATCATCAAACAACTCAAAACTCCAACCAAGTGAAGCGAAAATACAAACTTTGCCAGACACAAAGGCAAAAGCTAAACTAGACAATGAAACAAAAATACAAACTATACCGGATAGCAAAACATTAAACACTGAGAAAAAAGTTAAAATTGAACCGGATAGACCATCTAACGAACCAAAGAAAACAAATAAAATTCGTGAAATAAATTTATTAGATTAATGAGGGAAATTTAACGTCCCTTCTAATTATATTTTTTTAGAGATTACTGCACACTCGCGAAAATATTCAATTATTACTTTGACTTCATCCTCCGAAAATTTTTGATTATAATTTTCTTGTGCGATTTTAATTATATCCGTAACCGAATTTCCCCCATCTAACAAACGTGCAATTATAATTTCACGCTCTGTAAGTATATTATATTCATTACGATAATTTGTAGCCCAATTCTGCCGTTCTAATTGGAGCCGCGCGTAAGGGTTGAACTGTAACCTAGTACAACTTACACCTTCATTTATAAGGGCATCAACCGGTTCCAAATAAAAATCAACCAGTTTTTGTGAAAATAAATACCATAGCTCCTTTAATTGCTCATAATTAAAAGAATTACATGACATTTGCGCGAATGGCCAAGCATCAACCAGTGACTTCAAAATCTTAATCACTCCATCATCATACACCTGAACTTTTTCTCCGCTCATATCGTAAAAGTAAACATTTCCAAAACTGTCCTCTTCATAAACAAGTTTCGTAGCAGCGTAACATTCTTTCAAAATTGCAATATTTACTTCATTTTTTAGTAATCGTTCTTTAGCACCATCTTTGTTATACAAACAAAACAAAGATGCCCGATATGGTCTATATTCCAAAAAATCATTTTCACGTTCGTCTAACTCTGTGAACCTATTTACATCACAAATATAGCTAATTCCTACATCTTGGGCTATTTTTATAATATCATCAAAGAAAAATGCATGATTTTCTCTGTAAATTAATTCATAGAAAATATATTCATCACTTTGTTTTAAAATATTATTTATTTCAAAATGAATGCGTTCTGCTTGAAACGGTAAATGATTACTACCCAAATCGTAATTCAAAAGAAAATTACGAACATCAGAAATATTATTAGGTGTATAAGTAAATTGTGTTCTTACAATTTCTCTTAAAAATTCACGCACTTCAAAACTAGGCATCACGTTATAACTAATATAACAGATACCATCCGGTTCTAAAATTTTAGAACAAATTTCAAAAACCGCTTTTTGCCTTTTTTCATCAACCCAGGATAACAAGCCATGTACCATTATATAAGAATATTTTTGTGATAAAAAAGCTTCATCTGAACATAAATCTAAAATATCACATTTTTTAAAGGCAATATTTGATAATTTTAACGTTTCAGCATCTGCTTTCGCTATGGCAATTTGCTCAGTAGAAATATCCACTCCTAAAAATTTACTTTTAGGGAAATTCAATGCGATAGGCAGAATATTATTACCAATACCACAACCAAGTTCTAAAATATTTGCACCAGCACTTAATTTTTTCGGATTCAAATCATGCAAACGGCCAAGTAATTCCCAACGCTCACAGTGTTTATCATAACTTGGCTTAGATGTGTAAAAAGTCATTTTAATTATTTTTTACAGAAGAACATATTTTAAATTTTAGGTCTGTTATTTTAAATGTTTTCGTAGCTCTAACAACTCATTGTAGTCCGTTTCGGAAAATACAGGATCTTCTTTGACAAGTTCTAATAATAAATCAAAATCACGTACCTTACCTTCATCAAGAAATGAATACGCCATTGCAAAATATGAACGTATTTTATCTTTTACTGGATCCCCCGTCATCTCTTTAGGCTTAAACTTTTCTTCCGATGAAGAAAGAGAACGCTGTGGCTTGATATAATTTTCATTTCCACCTCCACCCCATGATTCATTTCCGTTAATATCGCTTTCATCTTCTTCAACAATTCTTTCATTACTCTCTTTGTTAAATACTTTCTCAAATTCATCGTCTATATTAGCAAATTCATCATCAGTATCTGTTACGGTAGCATCATACTTAAGGTTTACTTCAAAATCACCTCGGACTTTATTTTCGCCATAACTCTCATCTTCTACTTCATTCTCTTCATCAAAAGATTCAACTAGTGGTGATATTGACGAAACAAATTTATCCACTATATTCGCACTCGCCTGTTTTTCATCAAATTGCTTTTTTTCAACTACACCATCTTTAACTTGTTTATCTAGGTAATTTAAAATATCCGGTATTGTTGTCGCCTTAGAATCAACGTA
>JAVBQZ010000024.1:0-3839 GCA_031548505.1 Bdellovibrionota bacterium
CAATGGATTATTGGAGCTAAACACCCTAACTTTGTTTTAGATAAGATTTATCAATGGTTTAAAAGTTGTAAAATATATTATGAAGAAAAGTATTATCTTAACTTAAAGAGAAATAATGCTAAAATAATATTTTTACCTCAAGCCTTCGGGCCTTTTAAAAACCCTGTTGCCAGAAAAAAAGCATTGAAAGTTTTAAGTAATGCAGATTTAATTTATGCTAGAGATAAAATTTCTTATAATCATCTAATTGAATTTTTAGGAAAAGGCGAAAGAATAAAAATTGCACCTGATTTTACATGTCTTTTAAAACCTAATATCACGGAGGTAGATAAAACGGTTATTGATGTTGTAAAAAATTCAATTATCTTAATCCCCAATGCTAAAATGATTACTCATACGGACAAAGACTTAGCTCAAAGGTATGATTTATTTTTAACATGTATAGTTGACGAAGTGAGTAAATTGGATAGAAAATTAGTTCTGCTAAATCATGAGGGTGAGGGTGATATGGAAATAATTAAAAGATTGGAAAAGAAATTCTCTAATATATTAGTAAATAAATTATTTGTGTTAAATAATTTGACTGTAACAGAAGTAAAAGCGGTAATATCTCAGGCTTATTGTGTTGTATCGTCAAGATTCCATGGAGTAGTAAGTGCTTTAAGCCAAGGAGTACCTACGCTTTGTACTAGTTGGAGCCATAAATATCAAGAACTTCTAAATGACTATGATTATGATGGAATGTTAAATGTAGATGATTTACCAATGGTTAAGGAAAAATTGGGAAGACTTTTATTGCCCGAGTATAATAAAGAGCAGCGAATAAAATTAGAGTTAAAAAGTAAAATGCAACAAGAACTTGCTGAAAAGATGTGGCAAGAAGTTATATCTTGGCTTTATGCACATCAAGGGAATGCTAAATCAGCTTAATTGCCCGCAGTTATTATGATTAATAATGAAAATGAGAATTTTAAATGGGGAATTTTTTATGAGTTATAGTGCTTCAAGAAAATCATCTGCCTCCTTAAAAGTCTTTAAGGGAATGATTTTTATATGAGGATAGGCGGAAATAATTTGCATCTGTTCTTTCCAGCGGCGTGGTTGATGATAGAGAATGAACCGAATCATTTCCCAATTAAATTCTTTTGTGGCTCCATCTAATTTGCCAGGTCTATTTCCTCCCTTAAAGCAGCGCTTCAGGAAACGCCAGCAGCAAACAAAACGATTAACTTTTAGCAGAATAATAGTATCCGATCTCTCAAACCGCTTAGGCATTAATTTTTTATATTGGCCATCGATAATCCAAGCATCTTTTTTAATAAAATCGTCATGTTCATTTTTAGTTTCATCACGAGGGCGTAGAACCCAATTTGTCCCGGGAATATGTGCGATTTGATCTATATGCAATACAGGTAAATTTAGTTTTTTACCTAATTTTTCTGCCAATGTGGATTTTCCCGAGCAAGATGGCCCTATGATACAGATACGTTTATATTTGTCTGCATTATGCATAATATTAAATATTTATATGGTAGTTTAAATTTCTATATTTAATGAGCCAGGGGCAAATAATTCTTTTACGATTCTTACTTGTTTCTAATTTGCAAATATAGGTTTCGAGAATATGAAATGATTCCCGGGGTATTATTAAGAATCAATATGTAGTCAGCTCGAATGATGCCATATATGAGATTACAGGTTGCACCGACAATACTGATTATCCAGAAGCCGCCAGGAAGCATTGATTGGTTTAATTTTCTAGAATACCACCATTGATAGACAAAGCGGAATGAAAAAGTGACCTGTCCTATGGTGCCAAAGAGTAATAATCCGAATGTAATACCCGTCCATAAATGATAAATCGTGTTGCCACTCGTCATCGCAAATGAAGCTATTATTGTAGGAGGAGCTAATAAAAAAAGATAACGTAATAATAGGTATATTTTCTCCCATTGGCTCATTATTTTCAAATTCCAGACATATACATAGTAAGAAAATATTTGCCCCATGATGATTGCAAAGTCTTCTCTCAACCAACCGTAAATAATCATGAGAAATGAAGCAACCAAACTTAATTGCCAATAGATAAGGGGGGAAACTACTTTTTTAGCTCTTTCCGATAGAAACCATTGCACCAACATGCGCGCGGAAAACAACGCTGAGGGAATTAATCCAAATAGAAAAACCCAATTGAATGAAGTGAGCCAATTATTTTCCATCATTAAATTTCATCCACATTACTGTTTTCAATTATATAATTTATGTATCGCTTTTTCATCCAGCGATAAGCAAAACAATCGACGAAAGGGCTTATTAATCTATTCCGTAGATTAAATTTAGATTGTCCGGCGATTCGTTCAAAATGGCGAATAGGGATTTGTTTTACGTCGCTATTTTGTAATTGTACCAGTGCAGGCAAAAAACGATGCATTCCTTTAAAAAGTGGAATACGTTTTGCAGTGTTGGTATTTATAATTTTGAGCGGGCAGCCTGTGTCTTCTATTCCGTCATGTGTCATTGCTCTGCGAAAACTGTTGGCGATTTTTGATGATATTTTTTTTCCAAATGAATCTTTACGCCCAACACGTATCCCTGAAACTAACTTATAATCATTGCGATAGGGTAATAATAATTCAAAATCCTCAGGCGATGTTTGTAGGTCGGCATCAATATAACCGGTAAAAGGTGAGTCAATAACGTCGATACCTGCCTTTATTGCAGCGCTAAGTCCGCAATTTTTGGCAAAACTAATGTAAAACATATTTTGATACTGCTTACATGATGCCACAATTTCTTCTAGACTTTTATCAGTGGAACCATCATTCACATATAGTACAGATGTTTTTACCGAAGCATGAGCGATATATTCTGATAACGTTTTTGCTAATCGTTCCATATTATCTTCTTCATTATAGATTGGGATGATTATGCAAAATTCATAATTTCCTGTTTTGTTCATATTATTTTCCCCTGATGATTGCTACTTCTTTAACTAAATTTTTGTTGTATTTTCTATTTCCTTTTTTATTCCAATTATTATCGAATGTTCCGATATATTCTATGGTAACGTTTTTATTTGATAATATTTTTTCAATTGGCGCGCTACTTATAAATACAAAGGGAAGTGCTTTCTCGATAGCATTGCTATCATCTACGTTCATTTTTAGTATACGATTTTCTGTTTCATATACGAGTTCCATACGTAGCCCTTCTTTGCCATTATAATAAAAAGGTAATCCAGCGGTTTTTTCATTTTTATTTACTAAACCGATACTATGTCTTCCCTCATTTATAAACATGTTGCCTATTGGAATTAAATATATGGTGACAATCATTATCATTGTCAAAATAATACTTAAAAACACGGCTGCAGGTTGAATACCTTTTCGTCCAAATAGAGAATACAGGATGAATACGCAAAGCCCCCAGCTGCAAAGTATAGCGATAATGAAAAGAAAAACTGAAATCTGATCTTCTCTATAAAAAAGAATGTAAAGACTGATTGGCAAGGCAGATAGTATAATTGAGATAACGATCGCATTGGTGCAAAAAAATATTTTTTCATATTTTGTTTTTATAGTAGACATCATCTGCAACATGTAGAATCCAATAAGCATCGCGCCAGGTATTAGAATGGGTAACAGGTAGCGTGCTTTTTTTTCTGGTATAATTGAAAGTGCTATGAGCGATGCTAGAAACCAAATGAAAGAGAATTTATATTCTTTTCGATAAATGGTTTGTTTATTTATGAAAAAATAAATTATGGAAGTTATCCAAAATAACGCCCAAATACCGCCTTCGGCAGCGAACTGCCAATAGTAATACCAAGGTCGGACGTT
>JAVBQZ010000066.1:0-11816 GCA_031548505.1 Bdellovibrionota bacterium
ATGTGGCTCCGTCAACACTTCGCTCCTTTATTTTATGTGCGAAATTAGACTATTTGACAACGTTGGATATATGGGAACAGGTTATAGCATTTCTTTCTCTTTAATTAAAGTATAAAAAATATGCACAAAGTAAAGGCAATCTTTTCATATTTTAAATATTAGTAAAATGTGAGAAGTAAAGCGATAAATATTATCCTACCTTTCACCTCTTACCATGTAACAATTCGTCATGAAAAATAAATTATCTCCTGAAAAGCAAGCTGAAAATGCAAGATTAAATCATCGGGCATTTTGGATCGCCTTCGTAATCTTTCTTATTTCTGTCGTAATTCCTACAACAGCGGTCATTGCTAATCTTTATCAAAAATTTCTTGAAAATGAACCTCCAACTTTAACAGTAATCCAAGCTCCATCCGGTTTAGGAATTGAAAAGCAGAAAATCATTATTGATGTTGGTGATCGCGGAGCTGGACTTGATGAAGTAATTGTCCGGGCAACAGCACGTGGGGTAAATCGCACAATTTTTCAAAAGCGTTATGATCTTTTGGAAAATTCAAAATCAGATCATATAGAAATTGAAATTTCCGGAAATTCAAAAGATAGAAATAAAAATAGCATTTTTCCTTTCACAACTGGAAAAATTGAAGTTAAAGTCTTTGATAAATCGTATTGGAGCAATACAACTGAGGCGAGTTGGGATTATCTAGTTGACGTCACTCCGCCACGTGTAGCTGCATATACTACTCAGCACAATGGTACGCAAGGTGGAGTTGAACTTGTGGTTTATCGTGCAGAAGACAAGAATTTGTCTGAAAGCGGTGTACGTGTACGCGATATATTTTTTAAAGGCTATCCAGTTGCCGACTACGGCGAAGAATATTCAAAAGCCAAAAATGCTTATTTTGCTTTCTATGCAATTCCACTTGATTTCAATCCAGCTAAAGATGTTGTGCGTTTATATGCCAAAGATAAAGGCAATAACTATACTGAAATGAGGTTTAAATATAATACAAGACGTGTTGCAAAACCGAAACGTGATATTAATGTAACAGCTACATTTTTAAATAAAGCAGAAGAAATTTTTCAGCAAAATTATGTAAACGAAAAACAAAAATTTGCTGATGCTGGAATATCAATCACTGATGATACTAATTTACCTATCAGTCAAAAATTTGATTTATTAACTTTTGATTATCAAAAATATCTAAATACTGTTTTGAATAAATTGTCACAAAATTCGCTACATACGAAAAATTGGGACAATGCTTTTACACAACCATTAGGAACTATTACTGGAGTTTATGGTGAAACTAAAACATTCTTACACGATGGCCAAACACTTGGAACATTAATTAACAATGGTTTTGAATTTGCTCTCCCTAATGGAACAGACGTTTATCCTCAAGCTAGTGGCGTAGTACTTTATACCGGTAAAATGGGGATTTATGGCAATGTCGTAATTGTTGATCATGGTTTGGGAATTTGTACCTTGTATGGTTATTTGTCTGAAATCCTAATCTCTCCAGATGGTGAAATGATTGACACTAAAACAGTGATAGGAAAAAGCGGAAATACCGGATTAACAAATTCGGATAGACTTTATGTCGCTGTATTAAACCAAGGCTATGCAGTTTCCCCGACTGAATGGTGGGATAGAAATTGGATTAATAACCATATTATAAACAAAATGGCTGATGTTAAAAATGATTTAGGAGTTTCCGATACTGAAGCAATTAATTACGATTGGGTAATAGAGAGAGAGGAAGAAGAGCATCCTGATAATTTAAATTATAACACCAGAGTTAATGTTGATGAATATCAAAATCAGGAATATTTAGATGGTTCGAATAACATAGATGACACTAATAATTCTGATGATAGCCTTATTGAAGATTCAAATGAGGATTTAATTGGAAACCCAGAGGATAACTATTTAGAAGAAGAAGTTGAAGAAAATTCTTTTTAAATTAATTTCTAACTTTTAGCATCAATGTTGCTAACGCAGGAATCGTTAGTTCAATACTTTGTTCTTGATTATGCCAAGCGATGTCGGTTATTTTTATAATGTCCGGATTCCCTAATCCTGTTCCAGCATAATATGCAAGATCACTATTTAAAGCCTCATCCCAGTCACAACATAGTGGAACACCAAGACGATAGTTATAATGAGTAATTGGAGAAAAATTTGAAATTACTATTATAGGATTTGCGTACTTATCTTTTGTATAACGCACGAAACTAACAATATTTTGCGCCGCGTTATTACAATCAATCCATTCAAAACCATCTGGCGAAAAATCCAACTCAAACATTGCCGGATTGTCTTGTATGAAATAATTTAAATCACGCACCCAATTAAATACACCTCGATTAAAAGACTCATTAAGCAAATTCCAATTTAACGGACGTTGAAACCACCATTCGTCCCATTCCGCAAATTCAGTTCCCATAAACAAAAGCTTCTTCCCAGGATGTCCGTAAGTATATCCTAACATTCCGCGCAATCCAGCGAATTTTTGGTTATTATGCCCAGGAAATTTCCGTAGCAATGAACCTTTGCCATGTACAACTTCATCATGGGAAAAAGGTAAAACAAAATCTTCACTATATGCATAAAACATACTAAATGTTAACTTATCGTGATGATGCAAACGATAAATTGGATCTTCTCTAATATAATTTAAAACATCTGTCATCCAGCCCATATTCCATTTTAAATGAAAACCAAGTCCGCCATCCTGCGTCTTGCGCGAAACATTTGCCCATGCAGTTGACTCCTCGGCAAACATCAAAACATTTTTAAACTCACGTCGTATTGTGTCATTTAATTGTTTTATAAAAGCGATCGCCTCCAAATTCTCGTTCCCACCAAATTCATTAGGTAACCACTCACCTGCTTTACGAGAATAATCTAAGTAAAGCATTGAGGCAACAGCATCTAAGCGTAAACCGTCAACATGGTATTCGCGCAACCAAAACAGCGCATGCGAAATTAAAAAATTTGCAACTTCATAACGCCCAAAATTAAAAATATAAGTTCCCCAATCAGGGTGAAAACCTTTGCGCATATCTGCATGTTCGTAAAGATGCGTCCCATCAAAGAATACTAAACCGTGTCCATCAACTGCAAAATGCGCAGGCACAATATCCAAAATTATACCGATATTATATTCATGAAGTTTATCTATTAAATATTTAAAATCATCCGGGGTGCCAAAACGTGAACTCGGTGCAAAATATCCGGTAAGTTGATACCCCCATGAACCATCAAATGGATATTCCATAACCGGCATAAACTCTACATGTGTAAAGCCAGTGTAATGCAAATATTTAGGGAGGATTTCAGCAAGTTGTCGGTAGGTAATACTTGGTTTTGCGTCTGTGGATAAAATTTGTTGCTCATGACGAACTTCAGCGATATCTGTAATTATTTGTAATGAATTATCTTGCTGGTTACCAATATAATTTTGGTTCATTACAAACTCCGGCGGAGTTTGTAAATTCATCCATGATGCAATGTGCATCTCGTAAATACTTATTGGTTGTTCTTTAGGATTTTGCTCAGTACGTTTTTTTAACCAATCATTATCATGCCATTCAAACTGTTTATCAATATTATAAACAATGCTTGCCGTTCTCGGACGTAGTTCTGTTTGAAATGCAAATGGATCAGATTTTTCGCATTGGAAATCTTCTGCCCCTACAATGAAATACTTATATAAATCACCAATTTTTGCATCAGGTATAAATGCTGACCAAATACCGGAATTATCAATTTCGAAAAGCGCATTCTTATCCTTATCCCAATTATTAAAATCACCAATAACTGAAACATGGTGTGCATTTGGTGCCCATAAAGTAAAACGAACACCAATAATATTTTCACCATTCACTATCTCACATTCCTCAATATGAGATCCAAATCGCTTATAACAATAATCAAAATTGCCGGATTGAAATCTTCTTATTTCATCTTGAGTGATGATCATATGAATAATTTATAACCACAACAAGCAAGCCTCAAAAGTATTATTTTCTTTCGAATTTAAATTAAATACGACTGTAAATATCTTCTAATCGCTCTATATCGCTCTCAATTAAAATATCACCTGTCTGCACCTCTATAAAAACCAAGTCATTATTACCCTTATTTTCCACACGATGAATATCACCAGCTTTTATAAAAACTGTTTCACCAACTTTTTTTTCTACACAAGTCAAATTATCTTTGTCCTTACCAAGCGTAATTAAGGCTACGCCACTTACAACAACCCAATTTTCAGATCTATATTGATGTCTTTGCAAGGATAATTTACAACCTGAATTAACAGTAATTCTTTTCACTGTAAAACCGCCCCCTACATCTACCACCTGCCATTTTCCCCATGGTCGTAAATCGCTCTGTCCAATTTGATATTCATTCTGCATAATTTTTACTAATCTAAGATTAAACTTTCTGTAAAATTATATCATTATAAACATAATAAAATTCTAAAAATCGATTTTTACAGAAAGTTTAATTTTAAATCTTAAACAATTAATTTCTATCAAATAACTTTTTATAAACTAACCCTGCAATAACCGCACCTATAATTGGAGCAACCCAGAAGAGCCACAATTGACAAAGTGCTTCGCTATTAGAGTTAAAAAGCCCAACAATGATGGCTTGTGATGAACTTCGTGCAGGGTTTACCGATGTATTTGTGATTGGAATACTAATCAAATGAATCAAAGTTAAAGCAAGACCAATCGGAATCGGAGCAAAACCAGCAGGAACTCTCACACTAACACTACCTAAAATAACAATTAAGAAAAAGAATGTTAAGACAGTTTCAATTGTAAAGGCAGGAACAATACCATCATAAAAATTTGTTGCAAACGCGCCGGCAGTTACCCAAGTACTGGTATCCGGTTCTGCAATAACAAAAATTACAAAAGCAGCGATTATCGCACCAACTAATTGCGCTATGATATAAGAAAATGCTTCACGTTTATCAAACTTTCCAGCCGCAACTAAACCAAGTGTAACTGCCGGATTAAAATGCCCGCCAGAAATTCCACCTACAGCATAAGCCATAGTCAAAACAGTTAAACCAAAAGCGAGTGCAATACCAGCGTAACCAATATCACCACCAGCTAAAATAGCAGCACCACAACCACCAAATACAAGCCAAAAAGTTCCAAACAATTCAGCAGCAAATTTCTTAGACATAAGTTCCTCCAAAAAAAATAAGGATTAGTAAAAAAATAAATAAAAACATATTACTTTCACTTAAAAATTCCAGTATTTTTAAGTTCTCTTAAAACTATTAGCAATGTACAGTTAGCAATTAATAGTTTTCCTTCCCTCCGGGAATTGTGCATTGTGAATTGTAAACTGTGCATTTGACCTAACTATATATTCACTTCATTTCGTACCGCAGATAATTTCAGTAAAATCCCCATAACAATTAAATAGGCAATCAACGCAGAACCACCGTAAGACATAAATGGGAGTACCATTCCTTTAGTTGGCAATAAACCAAGTGCAACACCTATATTTAGAAACGCAGGCATTACAATTAACATTGTACAACCAATTGCTAGCCCAAAATAAAAAGTATTGTTTAAATGTCTTTTTGCAACTTTTAAACCACGTAATGCTATTAGAACAAATAAAGCTAAAACAACAAAACTCCCAATAAACCCAACTTCTTCACCTATCATCGCATATATAAAGTCGGTATGCGCCGCCGGTAGAAAATATAATTTTTGTTTACCTGCCCCAATACCTGCACCCCAAAATCCACCAGAACCAATAGCAATCAATGATTGATTTAACTGATAACCACCATCTAGTGCAGTTTTCACTGGGTCTAGAAAAGATAGGACACGATCCATTCTATATCTAGATGATAAAACAGCGACGGCAAATATACCAATACCCAACAGCGCTAAATATATTAAATGTTTAAAATTTGCTGTAGTTAGAAGTAAAGTTCCCGTAACAATCGCTACAACGACAAACGATCCTAAATCAGGTTGCAATAAATAAAACGCACCAAGAAATGATAAAATTAAAATAGGTGTTACTATCCCAGGAACCGCATGCCACATAATATTTTTATATTTCGCTATATAATGTGCGAAAAAAATCATTACAAAAACTTTCACAAACTCGCCCGGCTGAGCCCTAAAAAAACCAACACCTAGCCAGCGTCGCGCCCCACCAGAGACTTGACCAATTCCAGGAATTGCAACTAAAAATAATAAAATAAAGGCAAGTATCAATAAGCTGAGGGCATATTTATTTATCATTTCAGGTTTAAATGAAAGCATGCAAAAAAATGCAATTAGACCAATAAACAAAGATGATAAATGTTTAAATGCAAAATGGGTAGAATTACCAAAGGCTTGTTCAGCAGAAATAGCGGTTGTAGAATAAACCATAAACACACCGAACACCAATAGACAAAGCATAGGTAAATATAACAACGGGTCACTATTTCTTAAAATACTAAGCGGCTTATCCATATTTCAATTCACAAATTTATACTGTACAATCTTATCTTAATTTTAAAGTAGATAACGCTATTAATGCCAATAAAAAAGATATTATCCAGGTACGAACAATTATTTTTGTTTCGGCAATTCCTCTCAATTCAAAGTGGTGATGCAACGGTGCCATCTTAAAAATTCTTCGCCCAAATTTTTTTAAGAAAAATAATTGCAACATCACCGAAAGTGCTTCCACAACAAAGACGCCGCCTGCGATAACCAACAACAATTCTTGCTGTGTAATAACAGCTAACATTCCAATCGCCCCACCGATTGCAAGCGATCCAACATCTCCCATAAACACTTGTGCCGGATATGTATTAAACCAAAGAAATCCAAGTGCACCGGCAATTAGTGCACCGGCAAAAATTGCAAGCTCGCCAGTACCGGGTATGAAAGGAATTTGAAGGTATTCAGCAATTTTTGCATTTCCAGTTGCGTAGGCAAAAATTCCATAAGTAAGCGCAACTGTAATAATAGGTCCTGATACAAGTCCATCTAAACCATCTGTCAAATTTACAGCATTAGAGCTTCCAACAATTACAACCACGACAAACGGGATAAAGAGCCACCAGGGTAAAGTTAAAGTTGCATTTTTGAAAAATGGAATTACAATATCTGTTTGAAAACCATTCCAAACCAATATTGAAACAAAAATTCCCGCGAGCAAAAATTGCCAAAACAATTTGGTATTTGCGCTAATCCCATCTGTATCTTGTTTAATAACTTTTTTGTAATCGTCAATAAAGCCCAAAACTCCGTACGATGCAGTAATGCCAACTATTGCCCAAACATAAACATTGCTCAAATCAGCAAATAACAAAAAACCAAACAATGCAATTGCCACAAACACAACGCCACCCATTGTAGGAGTGCCTTGTTTTTTTAGATGGGAATGTGGTCCACAATCACGAATCGGTTGCGACATTTGTTTTGATTTAAACCAAGTAATAAATTTTGGTTGAAGCCAAGTAGTTAAAATAAAAACAATAAAAAAAACAGCAAACGTCCTAAAGGTAATATACTTCAGTAGATTAAAGGCGTTAAAATATTCTTGAAGTGGAAGAAGAAGATGATACAACATATAAATTAATTCTGAAATTAAAAATGAGTAATATGTGGGTAAACAAATTACCTTCAAAAGGGTGCGGGGAGCTAGCACTATAAAACTAGCCTTGCATTATTTTTTTTTAATTAAATTAAGATATTACTATGTTTTTCTGATATTTTATTAATTTTAAGTAAACTTTTCAGCGTCCACTTGCACTATTTAGATTAAATGACTACCTTCCCCGCCCTTTTCACACTGGGTACGAAAATATACCTTAAATACACCCTTTACGTTTTTTTATATGGAACAAATCAAAGCAACTACAATTCTCGCCATTAAATATAATGGTAAACTCGTAATGATTGGCGATGGACAAGTAACCGTTGGCAATACAATCATGAAACATACAACCAACAAAATTCGCGTAATGCAAGATGGACAAGTTATTACTGGATTTGCTGGATCTGCCGCTGACGCTTTTACACTTTATGAAAGATTTGAAGCAAAACTGAATCAATTTTCTGGTAAAGTTGCACGCGCTGCTGTTGAACTTGCCAAAGACTGGCGTACCGATAAATATCTACGTAAATTAGAAGCAATGTTAATCATAGCCGATAAAGATAATTTATTTTTGTTATCCGGCAATGGCGATGTTATCCAACCTGATGATAATATCTTAGCGATTGGCTCTGGTGGAAACTATGCTTTATCCGCTGCACGCGCACTTGTACGTAATGCAGAATTAAAAGATGATAAAAAAACAACTGCAAAAGAAATTGCGCAAATTTCAATGCAAATCGCTTCTGAAATCTGTCCTTATACCAACACTAATTTTAATATTGAGGAGATAGATATTTAGAAATTCAGTATAATGCAAAAATTATTCTAGTATTCACTATTTGCATGCAAAGGAAAAAACGCTTTGTAAACTTGTCTTGGATATTATTTTTAGAAATTAATAATACAACGAAAAAATATGACAAATTCAAAAATCCCTCAAACAGAACTTACACCCAAACAAATTGTTACAGAACTTAATAAATATATTATCGCGCAGGATGATGCTAAAAAAGCTGTTGCTGTCGCACTCCGAAACCGTTGGCGACGTTTACAGGTTTCAACCGATTTGCGCGAAGAAATTACGCCTAAAAATATCATTATGATTGGGCCAACCGGCGTTGGTAAAACAGAAATAGCGCGCCGCCTTGCTAAGCTTTCCGGTGCTCCATTTATAAAAGTTGAAGCATCGAAATTTACTGAAGTTGGTTATGTCGGACGTGACGTTGAATCAATTATTCGTGACCTTGTTGAAAATTCACATAATTTAGTTAAGCAAGAAGAGCGTGACAAAGTACAAAAAAAAGCAGAAGAAAAAGTTGAAGAAATGTTGTTGAACTTTTTATTGCCAAATGCTGACGACTCAAATGAAAATATAAATGAGAACGAAAATGCTGATAAAGTTGTTGTCGTTGACGAAACAAAAAAAACAACTAAACGTACGACACGTGCAAAATTACTGCAAATGCTTCGCGATGGTAAACTTGAAGATCGCATAATCGAAATTGAAACAGCAAGACCAATCGTTGCACATTTTGAAATGTTTGGCCCGCCAATGATGGGTGAAATTGAGAACCAATTCAAAGAAATTTTTTCAAACGCACTACCTAAATCAAAAGAGCGCAGAAAAGTTGAAGTAAAAGAAGCACGCAAATTTTTACTTAAAGAAGCACAAGAAGGACTTATTGACAATGAAACCGTAACCAAGCTCGCGCTGAAACGTGCAGAACAGAGCGGTATAGTATTTATTGATGAAATTGACAAAATTTGCGGTAAAGAAGGCAACTCAAAAGGACCAGATGTTTCGCGTGAAGGTGTACAACGTGATTTGCTACCACTTGTCGAAGGTTGCACAGTAAATACTAAATATGGTTCAATTACCACAGACCATATTTTATTTATTGCATCCGGTGCATTTCATATCGCTAGCCCATCTGATTTAATGCCAGAATTCCAAGGACGTTTTCCAATCCGCGTTGAATTAAAATCCTTGAATGCTGAGCATTTTGTACAAATTCTGAAAGAGCCAAAAAATGCATTAATCAAACAATACCAAGAGTTGCTTTTGACCGAAAGTGTAAAATTGAAGTTCAATGAGGATGGTATTGCCGAAATTGCAAAACTTACAGCTGAAGTTAACTCTAAAACTGAAAACATCGGAGCACGTCGTTTGCATACTATATTAGAAAAACTACTTGAGGATGTTTCATTTTCAGCAGATGAACTTACTGGACAAACAATTACAATAAACAAAAAGTATGTTCAAGACAAACTAAAAGACATAGTGGCTAACCAAGATTTATCACGGTTTATACTTTAGTCGATACTGAAAAAGTAAATAGGCAAATTTTACAAACAGCACATTTGCTGCTGTTTGTTCGTTGCGAAGCACGACGCAATGCTGAGATAAAAAAGACAAGATGGTCTTTTCGGTATCGACTACTTTAAAGCTTTTATGTCATTATGAGTTATGCTTTTGAAAATCCTCAATATTTGTGGTTAATACCTTTGTGTATTGCTATTTTTATAGCAATACATTTGATTGAAAATTTTAAAAGTAACAATCATAAAAAAACTAAAATTTCTAAGCGCTCATTATTTGTTTCATTTCTTAGATTTCTTACCCTTTCCCTCCTCGTCATCGCTCTAGCTCAACCATTTTATACCCATACCAAAGAAAGCGAAAATATAACCGTTCTCTTAGATGTTTCAAATAGTATTTCATCGGAAGGGAAAACAGAATTTGGCAATATATTAAAAAGATTTCTCTCGGCAAATAAAAATAATGCTAATTTACAACTTAAAATTCTACCTTTTGCCGAATCGCCAGCTAAGGCTACACTCGAGATAAATAATATAAACGAAATTGACAGCACATTTAAAAACTCCTCTTCAAAAGTTTCTAATTCTAACAGTACTGATATTTTTTCCGCACTTAACCGAGCACGTTCTTTGGATTCTAGTGCAGTTTTAGTGCTTTCCGACGGCTTTGAAACGCAAAACTCAGCTGTTGAATTTGCTAAATCATCAGGCGGAGTCAGAATATTCCCCCTCATTCCCGCAGAAAAATTTTTCAAAGCACAAGAAGTTCACCTATCAAATTTACAATTACCACTCACCTCTAATGCTGATGATAAAGTTGAATTAAAAACAACTATCGAAAATTCAACCAACAAAGAGACGTCAGCAACATTAGAAATATTTTTAGATGATAAAAAAATAGAAACCAAAACCATCACAATTCAAAATAATAAAGAAAAACAAATTCAAACGATTCTTCCTGAATTGTCTAGCGGTATCCACAAAATAACAGCAAAAATGACTGCTGGAAATTTCCAAGATGAACAATATAAATTTATCACAACTAAAGAGCGTGAACAGATACTCTTATTAAGTGGAAACGCAAGTGAACATACATTGCTTGCAAAAATTTTAGCATTGAAAGGCTATCCTTTGAAACAAATTGTCGCAGGGCAAGAAACAATCCCAACTAATTTAAAAAACTTTTCCAGCATTATTCTTAATAATATTTCAAATGCACAATTGCCTTCAAATTTTTTAGCCGAATTAAAAGCACATGTTCAAAATGGTAGCGGTCTTGTTATAATAGGTGGAGATAAAAGTTTTGGATTAGGTGGATATATAGGAACAGCACTTGAAGAAATTTCACCTGTAAAGTTTATGCCACCACAGACGACAAAAAAAGTTCTTAATACTGCTGTCGTTCTCTTGCTTGATAAGTCACGCAGTATGGTTGAACAAAATAGAATAGGTGCTGCAAAGAATGCGGCAATGGCATCGATTAATGCGCTAAAAGATGACGATTATATCGGTGTAATTGGCTTTGATTCCGCACCTTTCGTGGTTATTTCACTCGATAAGGTTACAGCAGTTAAAGCAATTGCCGATAGACGTATTCGCAACTTAACTGCATCCGGTGGAACCAACCCGCTTTCCGCACTCTCACAAGCACGCGCGATGCTCACTAATGTAAAAGCAGGTCGCAAACATATTATCATGATGAGTGATGGACAATTTCCGCTTGAAGGCAATAGATATATAGATGAAATTAATAGAGTGAATCAAGCCGGCATTACACTTTCCACAGTTGCTCTTGGTAATGACGCAGATATACCATTCTTAAAAATGATGGCTCAAGGTGCAAAAGGTG
>JAVBQZ010000161.1:0-3053 GCA_031548505.1 Bdellovibrionota bacterium
CAAATATACTTATAAATAAGAATGAGACAAAAACATTAAAGCACTCCATTACTGCTCGATGTGATTCCGGAATCGGCGCATATAAGGCAGGTCCTAAATGTATATAAGCAACGCTTACTGCTGACACCAACAAATTTATAATCATCAGAATAAGTGGAAACCACATTTTCCTAGAGAATATTGAAGTGGTATAGCTAATATAAAATGAGACTGGGATTAATGCCACACTATAAAGTAAAAATCCGTTATTCATTCCTGTAAATACTAATGTAAAAATCGTATGGAGACAGATTTCTGCATATGTGAGCGAAAAGCAGAGCCCATACTTTTTCTTCCTTATCAGATAGTGCATACATGCATAGATATTAACACTACATGCATTGAAAATAATAAACGGAGTATATCCTAACAAGAAAAAATAAATCAATAGAAGAATATGTATAAGCATTACTGAATACATAATCACCGTGTATTTTATTACTTCCGTAAGTTCTGTCTCACCATTCAAAATCTTTTGAATTTCTCCCCCGACAGTTTTCATAAGTTTCCTCCCTGAACAGCTTTAATCATTATCATAATTGTAGATACAGCCACCTTTATTTTACATCAAGTGGAGGCACTTTGCAAACGTAAAGTGAGGATTCCTTTTTAAACTCAAATACCCCCTTGCACTTTTTATATTATTCGTGCAAGAGGGTATCTCTTTAAGTGTTATTGTTTTTCAATTTTAACTTGAGCAACATTATACCCTAATGTGTCTACGCCTCTGATTCCTGCAACACTGAATTTCCCAGCTGGAACAGAAATCGTTGTCGTAATTGTATCCCACTCCAAATGCCCAACTTCCTTTGATGCATAGAAACTATCCCAATTACGATTTTCCGGGCCATAGTAATAAATTGATTCTTCCAAATTGGAAATACCATACCCACCACCATTTATTCCAATTATGCCTTTTATATGCGCCTTTACTTTGACAGACACTTTAAATGTTGCATCATCTTCCGAATTCCGATTATCCAATAGGAAGTTCACACCATAAGTAGCCCCTCCTGCCGAAAAATATCTGCCATCTTCAGTATCAACAAACTCATTGGAACTACAAACAGAATTGTCATTTAGGTCAGAAAAACAATGATTTTTAATATCCCATATTGACCAACCCACTTTATAAGTACTCCCTGAAAAATCTTCTATTATTGGATATGTTACTTCACCTACATAAGTCATTTCATCGCACTCAACTTCAACTGTTATATCCTTTTCTATTGTTCTTACACTATCTTGTACACTCACCTTAATTGTAGCTTTTCCAGGTGTAATTGCATGAATTGTACCATTTTCATCAACCGTTGCGATCTCACTATTTAATGTAGTATACTGTATACTGTTTACACTCGCGTTCATCGGTGAGGTCCGCACCGTTAACTGATGTGTTTTTCCCTCAGATACCTTTACGGTTCCTCCAACTATAATATCATATACATATTGTACGTCTTGGCCATTCACATCATAGTACAACTCATCTGCATAAGAGCTCCATCCCCTTGTCTTAGCATAATTTGAGTAACTGTCTACGGGAATATACAATTTTGTCCGTCCATTCAGTCCTAAATCACCAAGTAACACGGGTGCTGTTTGTCCATTAAATTGAACTTTAGTTAAGTTTAATGCTGTTGAGTTAAAAGCCTTGCTACCAATCTGACTTATTGTGTCTGGAAATATAATGGTAGACATGGATGCTTTATCAAACGCCTGATTTCCAATTTGATTTACTGGTAGTCCATTATATTGTTGCGGAATGTACAACGTCGAAGGCAATTCATAATCTGTTTTTAATGATAATACGGTATAGCCACTTTCGTTTTGCACAAAGTTAAAGTATGCCGCATATGAAGGGAGCGGTGTTGCTGAAACTTGCATTGTTACAATAGTAGTGTCTGCAACAGAAAGATCTACGATCCCTTTTACGCCTAATGATTCTCTTAAGAAACTAGTTTCAACAACTTCTATTTTACGTTCACTCAAACTCTTTGTCTTTGGCATCTTAAGTAAAACATCTGTAATATAGCAATCCTTTTCTTGATTATAATGCGTATCTGCACTTACAATTTTATTTATAGATGCCGACGTTGTATAAATTTGTTGGTTACCATAATCACTGTCGTTAATTATAATTTCAACGATACTATCACGCTCTTTATTTTCATATGATAGTTTTAAAAACAATATCTCGTCCTTATTAATCTTATCGCTTGCAAGCACCTTTGTCTCGCACAAAGTAATTTTTCCCAAAAGCGTTCTGACATCATTAATTTTTTCTCCATCAAGGTTTTTAAATGATAAGAATTTAGGAGTATTATTTATTTGCTGTACTTCTTGTTTCGCAGGTGTCTGATTTACCTTTTTTGCTAAAACTTTCACTGTACAAATATACTTTTTCTTCTCCACATTGGCTGTAATTTTTGCGGTACCTTTTTTTATTGCTTTTACAACCCCCTTTTTACTCACTGTCGCCACTTTCTTTTGTGAACTACTCCACGTCACCTTTTTCTTATTGTTTTTCACTTTCAAACAATAGTTCTTACCAACGGATAATGTTATCTTTTTCTTGTTCAAAGCAACGTTCTTCTTAGCCGCTTCTCCCTGAATGCTTCCATTTGCGATTGTACTAAAGAAAAGCATTACCACACACAAAACTACCAAAATCTTTCTTCTTTCGTATCTCATAATATTTCCTCCCTTAGGTTATAATATTTTATATCTATTATACATCTTTTTCAGTAATTATCAATAATTTTTAGTAAATTTGCACAAAAAAGAACTTTTTACATAAACTTATTTTATCCTAGCCCAACCAGAACTACACTTGCCACAATTCCAACAAGTGTCGCAAACAACGCTCCTGCCAAAGTATAACGCGTCTTTGTCACCTTTGCCGTCATGAAGTAAACACTCATCGTATAAAAAATAGTCTCTGAACAACTCATTAATACAGAAGCTAACGTTCCTAAATAAGAATCCGTTCCAAATTGCTTATATATATCCAATAA
>JAVBQZ010000049.1:0-3350 GCA_031548505.1 Bdellovibrionota bacterium
AATGAATTAAAATTTTGAACATCCATACTCTATAGTCAGTTTTCTTGTTTTTCCAGTATCTTATTTTATTTTTGAGTAACAATGTAATGCACAATTAACGATGCACAATGTACAATTCCACGCCCCATACATTCAATACAAGTGCAACCTTAAATTGTGATTTTTTTTAATGATTTACTGACCAACAATCTTTTACAAACAAAATTTATTTCAGATGCTTTTTGTCGATTTAGAATTAATTCTTAATTTTCCCCACTTGAATTAAATGAAGTCACGTAATTCATATCCTTCATTTTGTTCTAACATATAGTTTTTCTCCCACTCTTGTGAGTAAAGTAAAATCACGCGATTCTGAAAATCGCGGGCAAGCATTGAATTTGAAGTTAAACGAAATTTTTCCGGATTACCAATAAGCCAACTGCCATAACGAAATGGCAACAAATCAATTTTTGTTTTAACGTGATATTCATTTTCTAGTCGGCTTTGCATCACCTCAAATTGCAATCGTCCAACCGCAGCGACCAACACTTCATTCGTTAAATTTTTCAACGGCGTTAATACTAGGACCGCACCTTCTTCGCTCAACTGCTGCACTCCTTTATCAAAACTTTTACGCGCTAGTACATCTAACGGCCTAATTGACGCTACGACTTCCGGAGGAAATTTTGGCATCGGTTTATAGTTAAATCCACCTTGCAGCGAAACCGTATCACCAATCATAAACAAACCCGGATTTACCACACCAATAATATCACCCGGATAAGCAGTTTCAATAATATTGCGTTCACCACCAAACATTGAATGTGTACGCGAAAGTCGAACTTCTTTACCACTACGGTGATGTTTAATAGTTAAATCACGCTCAAATTCGCCAGAGCAAATTCGCAAATAGGCCATACTATCACGATGGCGTGCATCCATATTCGCTTGAATTTTAAAAACATAACCGCTAAATTGATTTTTTATCGGATCGATTTCAATTTCTGTTACACCATCCAAAGCAAGCGCGATTTTTTTATTAGGTGCAGGTGCAAGGTCACAAAAAGTGTCAAAGAAAAATTCTACACCAAAATTAGTCAAAGCTGATCCAAAAAATACTGGCGTAATTTCTCCGCGCAAAAAACCGTCAAGTTCAAATAGATTGCCGGCACCATACAATAATTCTAATTCGTCTTTTAATGTTTCTTTTAAATGAGATGGAACCGTTGCATTATTAAGTACATCTTGCAGTTTTGTTTTTTTCATAATTGCCTTTTGACTGCCGGCAACAGAACCTTTCTCAAATAACAAAACATTCTCTTCTCTGTCTTTCAAATCAACCACACCTATAAAATCTTTGCCGGAACCAATAGGCCAATTAAGTGGCGAAGCTTTTATATCTAATAATTGTTCAACTTCCTCCATCAACTCAAACAAATCACGACCCGGCATATCCATTTTGTTTATAAAGGTCAGAATTGGAATTTTACACATTTTACACACTTGAAACAGTTTGCGTGTTTGCGTTTCCACACCTTTAGCTGCATCAATTACCATCACTGCACTATCGGCAGCAGTTAGAGTACGATATGTATCTTCAGAAAAATCTTGGTGCCCCGGCGTATCCAAGACATTAATAATACAGTCGTGATAAGCAAATTGCATCGCCGAAGCAGTAATAGAAATCCCACGTTCTTTTTCCATTTCCATCCAATCAGAACTTGCAGCTTTAGCGTTCTTGCGCCCACGTACCATTCCGGCTGCACGTATCATCCCAGCATAAAGCAAAAGTTTTTCAGTTAAGGTAGTTTTACCAGCATCAGGATGGCTAATGATAGCAAAAGTGCGTCGTTTATTAATTTCAGATTTTAAATTTTCAGACATAATTTTTTATATTCTTGTTATTCAATTTTTTTATAAAATTATTTAGTCAATGAATTATATTATTATTATTATTCTTAACAAATGCACAATTCTCAATGTACAATACACAATTCCCAACCCCCTCCCCTTAGTAGACAAGCAAAGGGAAACTTTAAATTGTGGATATTCATTAGACTTTCGCAGAAGGTCTATTTATTGTTGTTGGGCGGGGCTAATTGTGCATTATGAATTGTGCATTACTTAACGTATAGTTCATACAACCGTTATTCAAAAATAAAATAAGATACCGGAAAAAATCAAGGGAATCGGCTACATATTAGGCCTTCATAATTTTCGGCAACAACGTTAGCATCAAAAACTTTCTTCGCTACCTCAAATGAGTTTTCTGAATAAAATCTAGCATAATGTTTATCCTGTAATAAATGTTGAATTTCTTCTCGCAGTTTTTTGTAATTGTTTTCCTCAACTAAAATTCCAGCCCCAAATTTACCAAAAAGGCGTTGTAAATAAATTAATTTATTAAATGCAATAACCGGTTTCCCTAAACATAAAACACGCGAAAGTACATTGATACTTCGTGATGCAAATGGAGATAAAATAAGGACATCTGCTACTTTTGCAAATTCTAAAAGAGAATCATTATCTTTGGCTGTAGTAAAAAATATTTTGTTTTGTAAAGCAAATGTATCTATTAAATCACAACACGTGAGAAGGTGATTTTTACAATTTTTCGTGCTTTTATTAGAAATAAAATAAAATGAAATGTCCTCTGTTTTATCACTTTTAAAATTAATGAGTAATTTTATTATGCACTCATTGATAAATTCAAGCTGATTGTTTTCGTTATTCACCGCACCAATATAAGCTATTACTTTCCCAGATAATCCAAGTTGTTTTTTATGAAAATCTACCTCAAATTCATCCGGCGGTAAATATTTTTCTGTCTGTACGCCATCGTAGATTATATTTTCACGACGCATAAATAAACCTTGCTTGGAGTGCAAAGAATTATTTTCATTAGAAATCATCTTTCTTGTAAAACGATATAAAAAAGAACTAGCAAAACATTCAATTTGTTTATTCAAATTTTCTTTTAGTATTGGAGAGTTAAGAAGAATTCTATCGCAGAATGCCAATAAGAATATTTGTATTCTATCAAAAGGTATTTTAGGTAGGGAAGATAAAGAATAAATGATTTTCTTCCGTGCTAATTTTGCAGCAAATACAAAATTTAATAACAGGTCTGTGGAATAAAATTGCACGCAATCAATTTTTTCTTTTTTTAGAAATTTCAAGAACCTTAAATTCATTCCAAAGATGTTAAGAAAAGTACTTTTCTTTGGCTTAGAATAGAAAATAACCGGCAAACCATAGGCAATAATAAAATCAGATAATTCGCATTCATCGTCAAAAAACGCAAAAGAACTAGTGAAGTTTAAATGTTCAAAAAAGATCTTATAACGTGCTAATTCATAATGATTAATTTT
>JAVBQZ010000087.1:0-21466 GCA_031548505.1 Bdellovibrionota bacterium
CACGGAGGGGAATGGAACCAGGAGTTTATAAGATATTATAAACATTAGTGGAGTAAATTTATTTTTACCAGAGCTCTTGACTTATTTTAAATTAAGGTTCTAGGGCTAAATTCCTCTAGAAATCGTAGTTTATATCATTTATATGTCTAAAAAAATAATTTTTCTACTAGTAGCTGTATTTATAATAATTATTAGTCTTATTACTTATATTATTTTAAGTACAGATAGTGATAATTCCAAAAATAGTTACGACTATTCTAAAGAGAAAGAATCAGTAAGTCAGGTACAGAGGGGAGTTCTTGATAGAAGAAGTGCATTGAATGTAGGAGATGATGAGGAAATAGAACAAGAATTTTTGGATACTGAAGTTGATGAAAATATTTTGACTAATTCAGGTATTGCTAAATCTAAAAAAGAGATTTCAAAGGGAAAATTTGAAAAAACTGATTTTGACTTAGATGGGGATGATCAAAGCGGAGAAGATGGTCGAAGTGTAGGATATGATACACAACCTGTTTATCCTAGTGGATACGGTGACACTGCTGCAAATGTAGATTTTTCAAAGGCTAGGGCAAAAGCAAAGCAAGAAATTGCAGATGATAGGAAATCAGTGAGTTCCAATGGAGCTTCTGGTGGAGGTGGTAGTGGAGGTGGAGGAAGCGGTAGTAATGTAAATCCAGTAACTGTTATTGGTGGTGGTATTGGTGGTATTAGCGCTGGCCGTGGCAGTGATTATAATTTTAATAAAAATTTAAATTTGGGGGACACTTCCTCTGATAGTAGTCGAAGTAAAAATTATCATGGAAACATAGAAAGTAGTTCATTAACTCCTGATATAAGTTCTAGTTCTGCTAATAGTTCTTTTGATGTAAGTTTAAGCTCTAATTTTACTTCTAATTCTAGCTCATTTGAAATAGATTCTAGTTCTAATGATAGTTCTTTTAGAATAAATTCTAGCTCTGTTGACAGTTCCTTAAAAAGTAGTAGTTTTTCATTTGAGAGTAGTGATGATAGCTCGTCATCTAAAAGTTCATCAAGTTCCTCTAAAAAAAGCTCTTCCTCTTCTTCCTTTGTAGCTTCTAGTGTTGGTTCCTCTTCCTCTGCCACTACAGCTAAAAAAGGATTCGTTATTCCGCAACCAATTTTGCCAGCAGGTAATAATCCTGACAATGTTTATGAATGGTTTTATAATTATCGTTTGGATGAGAAAAACTTTAGTCCAAAATCAGATATTTTTGTAGAAAGATTTAATAATAAAACAACTGTTAGGTTTGAGTCCGGATGTACTTGGGATAATAAGGGATGTGTTGCAAAGGCTTGGGTGCATAAGGGATATACATCTGTGGCGATAGGATTCCGCACAGATGTGCCGACAATTGCCGTTGTAGATTATGGTGAATCAGTTAATGATTTAAATCAGACAAGCGAACAATATGAAGATTCATGGTATTACAACCATCTTGTTTATTTGAAAGGCTTAAAAGAAAATACGACATATTATTATCGTATAAGAGTAATGGATGAAAATAAAAACGTTACGCAATCTAATATTGATAATTTTAAAACTCGAACAATAACTAATGATGTGACAAGGGTGCCGGATGATTTAACCGATAAAACATTACCGTATAAATTATTAAAAAAGGGGAAGTATGTTTTAACGCAGGATATAACGTCTAGAACAATAGGTATTCTTCTAGGGAATACCGGAGATATCGAAATAGATTTGGACGGGCATACTATAATTTACGATAATGGTAAGCCGGATGTTATTGCTACTAGTTGGGACGGTTATGCTTATAACAATGAAGCTACAGCTGGTATCCGTGCTCAAATGTGGAATGCGAAAAATTTTAAAATTTTTAATGGTACTATTAAGCAAGGGAAAAATGGTGGCACTGGAATTATTGGAGTTGGATTTAATCCGATATTTTTGAGCCACTCCGGTAGTGATTCGACAATTGCTGGGGTAACTGCTGATTGGTACGGGGATAGCATACATGGCATGGCTGTTAATACGAGTAACGTATATCACAATGTGCTTTATGATCGTGGGCATGTTATTGACAATCGACATCAGCAGATTAAAGCTATTGTTGGACCTAGTACAGAAAATAATAATGAAATTGCGTACAACTCGCTGCGTCGTTTTAGGCAAGGTGGAATAAACGGTGGTAAATTTATTCACCATAATGAATTATATACAGATAGCTTCACTACAAACAGCTTTTCTATAGCTAATCCAGCAGATTCTAAGGTTACGTATAATAAGGTATTTGGATTAGGGTATCTTCCGATTGGCGTAGGAAATGGTGGTGCAAATTCTTATGTGGCTAATAATCTTATTTATTTACATTGTTATGCTCCAACGCGCCGATTTAATGAATATGATAGAGATTCGACGGTCGCCGGAATTCGCTATACCAATTATGGCTCTAATCCTGCTAGTAATCAGGTTTATGAAGGCAATACTATTATATTGAAGGGGAAAAACGGATGTACTCAAGCGCGTGGTTTATGGATAAGTAATAGTATGGCAGATGATAATAATATTATTCGCAATAATATTGTTAAAGTTGAAGCTATGCCGGGCAATTTAGTTAAGCCTTGTACCACTCCTCCTAATTGTTTCTATAATAGTAATGTGAACGCCGCGTTTACTGCGGTCACTCTTTCCGGTGGTGATGAAGGTGCTACTGATGGTGGTTTATTAATTTCGCCTTCTGAGGCTGCTGCAAGTGAAGTGGTGCCATCTCCAGTGATATTTGAAGATAATCATTTTCTTGGCAACGTGAATTTAATTACTCTCGGTGAAGGTTATGGTATTGGTGGTAGTATGTGGTTCTATAGGACAAAATTAGAGAAAATTAATCACGATGATTCTAATTTTACACCAGTTCGTTTAGGTTTTTGGTGTTGGAACACTTTCAACAATAGAATGATTGATACTGATTATGCGAATTATGGTATAAGTGAAGCTAATATGACACCGTATTTTATGGGAGGTACTGGAAATATGGTAATTCATTACGGGAAATCTAAAGAGCTGACTATTAGAAATAAATTGGGTCATGCGCTTGCTGATAGTGATGTGACAATTACATTATCGGATGGATTTTCTCAGACTTATAAGACAGACGCCAGTGGGAAGGTTAAAGTCGATGTACTTACAGTAAAACATAACAAGACAGGTTCTTGTATTGATGGAAAGTGTACAATGTCGTGTCATGGCGGAAATTGTACTACAGCACCATATTTTTGCATTCCAGAAAAAACTGTTTATACAAAATACACTATTAGGTCTGGTAATTTATCAAAGGTTGTCGACTTAAATTCAGTGTCTGATATTACTTTGGAGTGAACTATTTTTCGGTATCGACTAATTACTAAACATAATTTTGTTTCTGCTAATTTTTACAGTAATGCCTAAGCCAAGGTCAAAATAACGTGGTTGTGGTTTATTTTCAAGAACCGCATCAGCAACAATCTTATATGCTTTATAACCAAGTTTTTTTGCATCATCGCCAAGTTGATTGGTTGCTGTTTGCCGAATTAAACGCCAAAGTAAAACCTCATCATCAATTTTATCTGATAAATCTTCAGCCAAATCTGTTAACAATTTTTCATCTGCACTAAATTTAGTTGCAGTATCAAATATGGTTTGTACAATATTTGGATTATATTCTGATTGAAGTTGTGTGAGTAAATCGTGTCTAATTAAATTGCGTGTTCGTGAAGTATCAAAGTTACTTTCATCTTGAACAAATTTTAAATTTTGTTCTTTAAATACAGCGTCAATTAAACTCTTATCAAGAGCTAAAAAAGGTCGAATAAGTTTTCTGTCTAAATCAATTCCACGAATACAGCGTGCATCTGTTAGTAAGCGCCCTGTCAAAAGTTTAAATAAAAATGTCTCAACTTGATCTAATTTATGATGTGCAGTTGTAATAAAATCAGCAGAATGTTTTTCCAGACATTCATTAAGAAAGTTATAACGGATTTCGCGTGCCCAGTTTTCAATATTTTCTGTTTCTGGTTTTGCCCCTGCTTCATATAGTTCGAAGGGAATAACATTAGATTTTGCAAATTCTCTAACGAAGTCAGCGTCGGCAGCACTAGTCGGTCGTAAGTTGTGATTTACATGGCAGATGACGAGTTGAAGGTTTAAATCATTTTTAAGTTCAATAATCGTTTTTGCGAGTACGATTGAATCAATTCCGCCAGACACGGCAAGTACAAGTTTTCTATCACGTAAATTATGGTGCGTAAAAAAATCAGAGCTTGCAGTTAGGAGTTTATAAAAGTTAGGTAAATGTTTGGTCATTATTATAATTTTTAATGTACATTTTAGCTTAGTTTTTTTTAGAAAAGCCAAGCTCGAGAGTATATTTTAGGCCAAAATCACAATTTTAAATATTACTCTTTTCAAGAGTGTAATTTTAAACTAGGGCGTGCCACCATTTTTACTCGTATCTTTTTATTCACTAATCTTAGGAGAAAATCAAATGGCTTTTTTTACTCCACTTTTTGCTGCGCCTGGTTTAATAGCCGAAGAAGGAATTCCTGGTGCTAAACATGATATTTCAGATTTACTTTTTGAATCTTTGAATATTTTTGGTGATTCATTCATTGTTCCATTTGTGCTTTGGGTTTTAGTCATTTTATCGGTTTGGACTTGGGGTATTGTAATCACAAAAGCGCGTGAACTTCATAGAGCAAAATTTGACAGTGATAAGTTTTCGGCGATTTTTTGGCGAAGCAAAAATTTTGCACAAATTTCGGCTGCAACAGAGAAATTGAAATCAAGCCCGGTGGCCAATGTTTACGCCTCTGGTCATAAAGAGTTGCAAAAAATTTTAGCGGCTCGTGATGACAGGCAAGAAAATTCTGTGGCAGAGTTTGGTGATATTGAAAATATCGAACGTGCCTTAAAGCGTGCAAAAACTGAAGAATTGACGCGCTTAGAGCGCGGTACAACGCTTTTAGCTTCAACTGCATCGGCTGGACCATTCATAGGTTTGTTTGGAACAGTTTGGGGGATTATGCGTGCGTTTCTAGGTTTATCGCAGGCAACAAGTACATCAATTCAAGCGGTTGCTCCTGGTATTTCCGAAGCTTTGATTGCAACGGCTGTTGGTCTTGCAGCGGCAATTCCAGCTGCGATGGCATATAACTATTTCATGCATCAAGTCCGTTATTTGTCACGTGAAATGGACAAATTTTCGGCTGAATTCCTTAATATAGCAAAGCGACACTTTTTGTAATTTTTTATGTCTTTTGATTTTTCCGAAGAAGAAAATGGAGCGATTTCGCAGATTAACGTAACGCCACTCGTGGATGTAATGTTGGTGTTGCTTATTATCTTTATGGTCAGTGCACCGATGATGACACAAGGCATTGAACTCAATTTACCGAAAGAAACGATTGCGCCAATTAAAGCCGAAGGTGAAGAGAGTCAACGTCTAACAGTTTCTATTGATAAAGGAGGGCGTGTGTATTTAGGTGCCGGAAATGAAGTAGAAATGGATTTGGTCGGTAATCGTGTTGCTGCAATTCTTACAACACGAGAGGATAAATCAGTTTATGTGAAAGCTGATAAAGATGTCCCATACGGTGTGGTTATGGCGGCTATGGCTCGTATTCGTCGGGCGGGGATTTATAAAGTTGGTTTGATTACTGATCCAAGTACGACAAATGTGGAAGTTAAACCGAATATCGAAGATGATAAAAAATAACATCTAGAAATTTATTTGAGAGAATGTATAAACTCTCATGCGACTCTCCCAGTGTGTATTTTAAACAATATAAAAACGTGAAATTTGTTCCATGCAATATTCTAAACGACGAAAAGATAGTTCTTATTCTTTTGGAATTACCATTTCGTTTTTCTTGCACATCATTCTTGCAGGATGTACTTTAGTTCATTTTGAAGAAAAAAAAGATCCAATTGAATTTGCTCCACCAGAAATCTTTAGTGTTACGCTTGAAGGCGGCGAAAAATTAGGCGGAATTTTACAAGTTCCGGAAAAGGAAAACGCAGGCCCTGCCCCACTTGCGCCATTACACAAAATTGGTGATGAGGCGGAAAAAGAGGAGCAGAAAGTGGAAGAAAAATCAGAGGATAAGATAGATGAACCGTCTATAGTAGAGCAAGAGGCTGAAGAAGAGAGGAAACGTTTGGAAGAAGAGCAGAAAAAGAAGGTTGAAGAAGAACGTAAACGTAAAGAATTAGAAGAAAAAAAACGTTTAGAAAAAGAAAAGGCTTTGGCTGATGCTAAGAAAAAATTAGAAGACGAAGAGAATAAGAAAAAAGCAGAATCTGAAAAGAAAAAGAAAGAGGAAGAAGATAAAAAGAGAAAAGCTGATCAAGCCATAAAAGAAAAAGAAGAGCGAGAGAAGGCGATAAAGAAAGCATTAGAAGACGCAAAGAAGCGAGCAAATGCAGACAGTGATTCAGAAAAAGGTGCGAAAAGTAATTATCAGGGTGAGTCTGCTAATGCCGGAGGGACTGGTTTTGGCGCGGCGAAATTAGGTGGAAAAGGAATGGGTGGTGGTACTTTAGCTAGTGTTGAATTTATTGCTTACAGAAATGCATTAGAAAAACATATTAAAAGTGGTTGGCACTGGATTGCCTCTAATGAAAAATTAGTAGCACAGGTTGTGTTTAATATTGATACACAAGGTAATATCACGAATGCTAGAATTACTGCATCATCTGGAATGGTTGCATTTGACGAATCGGTTATACGTGCAATAAATAAAGCCTCACCAGTTCCAACGCCACCTGAAACGGTTTATGATCAGTTTAAGTCGGTACGAATTACTTTTGACTCTAAGGAATAATAGGGAATTAGTAGGTATCAACGATTTTAATTTTTCAATCATGGCGATTTAAGATCGTCTCTACAATTGATTTTTTACAATGTATAAATTTCTTGCAATTGGAATAATGACCGGCAATTCGCTGGATGCAGTTGATCTTGTTTTAACCGAATTTAGCGCAAACGGTGGAATGAGAGATATTGTTGAGATTTCAATATTGTACCCGAAAGAGCTAGCTGATGATTTACGTCGCTTGCGAATAGCTTTGCACAAGGTTGATTTTGATTTGGAAAAAATTGTTACTACTCCTGAGTTTCAAGAAAAGCATAATGAATATTTGAAAATTGTAGTGGAGGGTGTTGAGCAATTAGTACAGGAAGCAAAAAAACTGGGAATAGAACGTTATGATATAGATGCAATTGGTTTCCATGGACAAACCTGTGGGCATAATCCTCCGTCAATCGCAAAAAATAAAAACGGCGTATGGACATTGCAAATTGGGAATGGTCAAATGCTCGCTGATCTGACAGGGATAACCGTGATCTACGATTTTCGTTCTGATGATATTATGAATGGTGGTGAAGGTGCACCACTTGCGCCGGTCCATAATATGCACATTGCAATAGATGCTGAAAATTGCGATTTTTACCCAGTTGCTTTTTGTAATGCTGGCAATACTGGAAACATTACAATTGTTAGCGAGCGTGCCGACAATGGCAAAAATATTCTATTGGGTTGGGATGTAGGCCCATTCAATCATTTTATTGATACGCTTGTGCGTTCTGAAAAATCAGAATTATTTGATGAAGATGGGAAATACGGCTGTGAGGGAGAGATTAATGAAGATGTATTACGCGAAATGTTTAATGCTTGTGCTGTGCGTTCAGACGGTTCAAATTTCTTATTACAGATACCTCCAAAATCATCAGATCCACAATGGTATCAAATGCCGAATTTGTTAAAAACTATCGCTATTAAATTTGCAGATCGTTTGCGTACTGCAGAATATTTTAGCGCATATATTTTTGTTTATTCATTAAGATTTATTCCTGCCTACGTCTTATACCCAAATAATTTTTTAATTTTCGGTGGCGGTTGGAAAAATCCGATTGTTTTGGAGGATTTTATAAATCTACTTTGTGGATCTGGAGTAATATTAGACGAACATAAAGAAATTTTTCGGATGATTTTTGAAAGATTTGTTGAAGAGCCAAAAATTATGTTTTCAGATGAAAAGGGGTATAGTTCGAAATATATGGAAGCACGCATAATGGCTGATATGGCGTATCGTCGTGTTATTGGTGAGCCATTTACACTTCCTGAAACGACCGGTGTTAGCAAACCAATGATATGTGGAATTATTCGCTATCCACATGGGAATATAAATAATGCTACTAAAAATTTTAGGGATTTATTGGAACAATATAAAAGTGCAGACCTAACAAACGACTATGTAGAATCTCCGTATTATAGTAGAAGTATGTGTAATGTCTAAAATTTAGAGTACGTACTCATGGAGCATGAGTGTGCTTCGTTTTAAGATGAGCTATTATTTGTTATATTTAAAACTAAAAAAACTAAAAAAAATGCAGCCTAAGATTCTTAAAGAAAGAATCTTAGGCTACTAGTGCTCAGTTAGACTTCGCACGTAAAAACTGTCTCAATTCCAAATAATTGACGGCCGAGAGCATATACTTCGGTTTCACTTAATTTGATTTTAGACAGTTTAAACAATTCCAGAAGTTTGTTGAAGGCTTGGATGTCATTTACAGCAACAACGTCCTGTAGAAACCTTTCCAAAACTTCTTTGTACTTCGGTGAAATTTCTAGGACTTCGTCCTGAAATTTTAGCTCATCTGAGCTATTGTGTACTGCCATTTTTCACCTCATGTGTTTGTGTTAAAAAACCTTCTATAGAAAACAATAGCTCAATAAAAGAGACAACAAGCAAAAAAACTTACTCTCTTCCATTCAAATATCGCCTCAGACATTATCGCATGATTAAGGGGTTATTTCAAGATTTAGTTTAGATATAAAATTTACTAGTGGATTGGCGAAATAGGGAATTTGAAAGTAGCGAAAGCTATATTTTTATAGAAAAACTCGTAAGAGAAAGTAGGTAACAAAACCTTTTAAAAAAGAGAAAAATTAAGAATAGTAGAAAGATACCTTTAAGATACTTTCTACTATTCATCGAAAGAAAAGGGTTTAAGTTTATTCCTTACGTACGGTTGCGGGCTATTGGATAGCCTCGGCGAGGGAAGCTTTGCTTTTCAGTTTACTCTGGAAGGCCATCGTAGCTTGTTCTTTTTCTCGAGCCGTTTCATTTTTCATCAACCTTTTACGGACGATGATACGTTTTTTGGCTTCACGATTTTTCCCTCGACGACAGAGCACAACAGTGTTTTTTGACATAATGTCAATCCTTTCTCGTTCTAAAACCTAGAAATGTGAGAAGAACCTACTTCTCAAACGAGGACCAAGTATATCATACATTTCCTACTAAGTCAATGTAAGTTGCTGGTTCAATATTTCCTGTAATTACTCAATAGCGAAAGAGTAGATTTGCATCGCGAAGCGATGCAACGCTGAGGTAGAAAATATAAAGAACAAAGTGAGTTATATTTTTTTTCTCGGTATTCTAAGAGAGATGAGATGACTTTTCAGTGCCGACTAATTGCTTTTGCTTACTGTCGCTTGATTTTTCCTTTAAAAATATTGTAAGTTCTATAAGTGTTTTTTTGTTTGTTTATCGTCTAAGATAATTACTCAATTACAACGTATAGCTCCGCATACTCATGCTCCAAAAAAGGAAAACTCATAGAGCATGAGTATATGATACGGTTTTTATAGAAGGTGTAATAATGGAGCTGTCTAAATAAATTTAATGATTCAATAATTAACACAAATAGGTGAGATAAATGACAGAAATTAATTGGGGCAAGCTTGGTTTTGGCTATATAAAAACTGATTACAATCTACGTTGCTATTTTAAAAGTGGGCAATGGGGTGAGTTAGAAAAATCGACTTCTGAGGAAATCAATATTCACATTGGAGCTACGTGTCTACACTATGGCCAGGAGCTATTCGAAGGTTTAAAAGCTTTTCGTGGTAAGGATGGTAAAGTCCGTGTTTTTCGTTGGGAAGAGAATGCCAAACGTCTTCGAGATTCAGCTACAGCGATTATGTGTGAGCCTGTGCCGGAGAAAATATTTAAATCAGCAGTTTTTGAGGCTATTGCTTTAAACGAAAAGTATATTCCTCCTTATGGAACAGATGGTTCACTATACATTCGCCCTCTATTGATAGGTACAGGAGTAGCTATTGGTGTAAAACCTGCTAATGAATATTTGTTTATAGTTTTTGTTATGCCTGTAGGTTCTTATTTTAAAGAAGGTTTTAAGCCTGTTAAAATGCAAATAGTAAGAGATATTGATAGAGCTGCACCTCTTGGAACAGGGCATGTGAAAGTTGGTGGAAATTATGCGGCAAGTTTACGCGCGAGTGAACGTGCACATGATGAAGGATTTGCTTCATGTTTATTTTTAGATGCTAAAACAAAAACAAAAATTGATGAAGCGGGGCCTGCTAACTTTTTTGCTATTAAAAATAATACTTATATTACGCCCAAATCACATTCGGTTCTTCCTTCAATTACAAATATGAGTCTTCGAGCTTTAGCAACAGACATGGGGTTAAAGGTAGAGGAAAGGGAAATTTTTATCGAGGAATTGGATACTTTTGAAGAAGCTGGTGCTTGTGGAACTGCGGCAGTAATTTCTCCAATAGGAGAAATTCACGACAGAGAAACGGGTAAGATTTATAAAATAGGTACTGGAACAAAACCTGGAAAATGGAGTGAAAAATTATATAATCGTCTTAGAGGAATTCAATATGGTGAGGAAGCAGATACATTTGCTTGGTGTGAGGTTGTTTGTGATGAGCAGGGAAGTGGGGAAGAAGTGGATATGCTTGATTGGCATGAGGCAGTGTAATATAAAAAATTCTATGTGCTCCTTGAGGGTTTCAATACTTTTTAGTCTTTTTGGAGCATATAATTTATAATTCGGTTAAAATATCAAAAAAATCCAAAAAACTTTTGTCTAGTGGATAATGCTTAACTTTGCTACTTAGTCCCCTGCTTTTTATATTTAATTTTTTCAATTTATTTTTCCTGTGGGGGCGATTTTATGATTGAGCATAATAATTTCACATTTTTATCTTCTAAACGCTTTATATCCTTTCTTATTGCTGGGTTGTTCTCAATTTTATTTGTCTCATCTGCAAACGCTATATACCCAAGCACAATTACTAATCCAAATTTTGATTTTTATTTGAATAATCAAGCCGGTGATTTCCGCCTTGATGGAATGACTAATATAGTTTCGACTGATACATCAATTTTATTTATTGATCCGTCATTTACTTATACAAGTAATTGGAAATATGGCGACAATAGCAGTGAATTTAATTTTGGTACCGGAATTCGTATATTCACTGAAAATTTCTTTCCTGAAGGCGCAGTTGTAGGGGCTAATATTTATTATGATCGTAAATGGACCGTCAATGATAATACATATAATCAATTTGGTTTAGGTATGGAATTTTTGTCTGACTATATTGATGCGCGTGTAAATGGTTTTATTCCTACTGACAAAACTAAAAGTACATCCGGTAAAGTTCGTAAATCACCATTCACGACGAATGCAATTCATTCCTCACTTGGTAATGGCTATGAAAGCTCCTTCTATGGATATAATGCGGAAGTAGGAATTCGTTTACCATTTACTTCTAATTTTGGTGTGGCACGTGTCTATCTTGGTTATGATGATTATAGATCAAATAAATTGAAAGATGTAGATACATTCAAATTAAAACTAGCATATCGCCCTATCTCGCTTGTTGAACTTATGGCGCAATATAATTTTGATGATGAAGTTTTAAAAACACATTGGCTATTTGGGGTGAATGTTAGTATTCCAATTGATTGGTCAGAAGGACGAATTTTATCAACACAGAATACTGAGACAGCACCTCGTAGTAGAATGCATGAGAAGGTAATAAGGCATTAATTTTAAATCATAAGCTGCGCCTTTCATGAGTAGTTAGTAATCTTAAATTATGTAAATCAGACTTATGGCAGAATTAATTGTTATTGAGGGTACAGACTGTTCAGGTAAGGAAACTCAATCAAACCTATTAATTGAGCGTTTAAGAAATGAAGGACGTAAAATTGAGAAGTTGGGTTTCCCCGCATACGATACACCGACTGGGAAAATTTGTGGTGGTGCATATCTTGGCAAAAAACATATTTGCGAAGGTTTTTTCCCGGAAGGTGCTGTCAATGTAAATCCGAAAGTTGCGGCTCTGTATTATGCAGCTGACAGGAAATATAATGCTGAACGAATTATCTCGTTGCTTCAAAATGGAACTGATGTTTTATTGGATAGGTATGTAGAAAGTAATATGGGGCATCAAGGTGGGAAATTGGCGACGTCGTCAGAACGACTTGCTATGTATAAATGGTTGGAAAAATTGGAATATGAACTGCTTGAATTGCCACGCCCAACCAAAACTATTTTTCTACACATGCCATATCAATGCGCGGTTGAGCTAAAGAAAAACCGAGCCGAACCGGTCGATCAACATGAGGCTGATCCTGAACATCTAATTAATAGCGAAAATGCCTATCTTGAACTTGCAACCCTTTATAATTTCACAGTAATTTCTTGTGCGAAGGATGGTAAAGCGCGTAGCATTCAAGAGATTCACGAAGAAATTGTGGACATAATGTTGAATTAGATATAGCCAACTGATCGGTGTCTTGCATTTTGAATTATTTCGCAGGTCACTAAATTTTTATGAAGTTGTATAACTAAGCTCGTGCTTGTTAAAAGCGCGGATTTTTAAGGGAATTATCTATGATTCCTCAGGTTAATTGCTAGTTTTGCGCTCTCGCGCGTCCTATTTTATTATTATTTATTAAAAATATTGCTCAACTGAATTAGATGTTTGGTTGCAGTGGGCTATTTTTTTTATAGGATTAGCAAATTATGACCTCTTCAACTTATCAAAACTATATTTATCATATGACTGGGAATTATACCCCCTACAGCCTTGGGCAATTTTCTGACCCGAATGTAAAGAAACAGGTATTTATTAGAATAGCTATTTTTTTGGCGATTATGGCTGGAATTTACTTTGCTTATAAATATTTTTATAATGAGCCAGTCATTCAAGAAGTCAAACAATCTGTTGTTTCGACTATCAGCAGGTCAGGCGAGTTAGAACGTTTTGGTTTTTCTAATAAATCCAAAGATTCTAAAAAAGATATTGTAGCTGATAAATTAGACAAAGTATTGAAATAAAGAAAATAGGGAGACATTGAAGAAGATCTTCAAAACTTTGTGAGATGTTCTCCCTATAAAATGGTTAAGAATAGCAGGGCTCTTTGCAAGAATTGAGAAAATTCTTATAAAGAGCTTCTCTAATTCTTGTTGTTTGCAATGCCTCTTGCTCTTTTTGGGAGCAAAAAAAGTCAATTGCTTCGTTGGCTGAATACAGAACTTTTCCATACCAGGCTTGGCGCTTTTCAATTATCATTGAATATGCCATTGTGGATGTAATGTTTGTAGCTAAGCTTGGGTCTAACCCCAATTCCATACATGTGAATTTGACAAGACCTTCTTCACTTTCCCACACTGCTTGCACTCGATTGATACCATTCTCTTTCCATCCAAACAGGAACAAGAACGGGAGAGTTTGAAACTGTTGACGAATCAATTTCTTAACAGGATCGGGATCGTCTTCTACTTCTTCAAGCTCAGACAAATAGTGAGTTGAGAAAGTTTTGTCAAAGATAGAGCCCTGTGCACGAAAACCTTTTCTTTCCATAATTCTTTCCATAGTTTTAAAAGTTAAATTATATAACACAAAAGCCGCCTGTAAAACGATTGGCTAACCCGTTTTACAGATGGCTTTTGTAGCTTAACTTAACTACTATGGAAGCGGAAATTTTTTACCCCTTCATATTCTTCAAATGTCTCCAGCCAGTCTACATATCCTAAACAAAATAATTAGTCAAACTGAGCGGTATTATAAAGATATAAAAAAAACAGAGTAACAAATATCACATTTCCCAAGCATTCACACATAACACGGCAGATTAATATTTGGTAGAAGTGTTCGTATCACTGACAAAAGAGAGTAATAAAAATCTCTATGAATCGCTAATTAATAGTCTCTCTTCTGTCAGTGGTAAATCAAAAAGGTTTTGTACCCATTACATTTACACGCTGTTTTAAAAGTTCGTTCTTTAACGTGTTTAAAACACAAGGAGATGAAAATGTTAGTAATTGTTAGTTCGGTTTTAATCCTTTTATCGGGATTGATTGGCACGTTCTTCCTCAAATCTATCACAACTGCCTTTGGAGCCGTTGTTGATGCCTTATTTGAGGGCAGCGATATCTCTGATGATATCGCGGAATGGCAGAAGAAAGGAACCTTCTCAGTCAGAATGCGTGTCCTTTTCTTCTCATTGGTCGTTTCCGGCGTAATTTGGGCACTTGGCAGCATTGCCATAGTTCCACGTGCGCACAGCGGGATTGTCCGTGACTTGGGAAGGAAAATACTTCCATATTCTCTACCGAGTGGTCTGCATTTTGTTGCCCCATGGCAAACGCTACAAAACATCGACATTAAACGTCAGGTCTTTGTCCATGAATACGAAGGTAGCTCATTGGATCAGCAGACGGTTAATGTTAAGATGTTCGTGGTCTTCAAAGTGCAGTCGGATAAAGTCCACGAGCAGGCCAAAAAAATTACCGGCGATCCTCGTAAGGTTGTTTTGCAGCCTATCGCGCAGGATACGCTCAAAGCGCAACTTGCAAAGTACTCTGTTGGTGACCTTTTGCTTAATCGCGAAAAGGTAAATCGGAGTATTAAGGAAACTTTGGCGACCAAACTTGATCCTTACTATTTTGAAATCCGAACTATCTCCATAGGCGATGTTTCATTCTCAACTGAGTTTGAAAATCGTATTGAAGATAAGCAGGTGAAGGAACAAGTCGCTATGCAAGCGGATTTGGAGCGACAGCTGGCTGAAAAATTAGCCACTATTGCAAAAATTACTGCGAAGGGTGACGCCGATAAGGAGGCTCTTGAAAAAGAGGGCAAGTGGGAAGCATCGTTTATCACCGCTGATGCTACTGCAACGGCCGAAAGGAAAATTGCTTTCGCAAATGCGGAGGGCAATAAGCTAATTCAAGACGCACTCGCAAAATCAAATTTGCTTGTGCAACGCGAGTTAGTCAAGACCTGGGATGGAAAGCTTCCGACCTACCAAATTGGAAACTCCATCATCACTAAACTCAGTGACAACGTTGCCACTGAGATCGCCCGGTAATTCGACAATACCATTTCGGTAGAAAGGAATAAAAATGTTTACAACATTAGGCTTGTCAGCGATCTTTCTTGCGTTCATTACTTTATTCGTGAATTCGAATAAGTTTGAAGCCTGGCTGCTTCGCGGTGCTGTTTTGGGAATAGTGGTTTTCATGTTGTTGCTCAATGTCAGTCCGTATTATGTCAGCGTGCCATCAGGCTGCGTTGGAGTGCAGACGACATTCGGCAAAGTCATGAAAGAAAATTCGTTATCGGACGGCTGGTATATCCTACCGGCATGGCGTGATGTCGTCAAGTTGGATTTGCGAACGCAAAAGTATAGCACCGCTATTACAGTTCGTTCCAAAGACCAACAAAAAGTCGTGATGAAACTATCCGTAAACTATGCCATCAATCCCGAAAGGGTAATTGATGTAGTAGAACATCTGATAGAAGATGGTGATACGACTATCCTTGATGAACATCATCCTGACGAATATCATCAGAGCGACTTTGGCAAAAGCGTACCGGAAGAAGTTGGTAAATCGCATGGCGATATTATCAACAAAGTTCTGATACCAATGCTTTACGAAGTCGTTAACAAAGGCGTTGCGAATTACGGTATTGCTCAGATTATGGGCAAACGTGCTACAATTCGCGATGAATTTTTGATGTCACTGCGTAACGAAATTGAACAGGACAAGTATGGTTTTCTGATAATCAGTGATATTCTGATAGACGACATTGATTTCAGCGATAAATATGAAAAAGCAATTATCGCTAAGGCATCAGTCGTTCAGCAGATTCAACAGACTGAATACGATCAGAAAGCTGCAGAAGCTTCTGCTGAGAAAAAACGGCAAGAAGGTATTGGTGTGAAAAATGTTGAAATCGAGAAAGCGAACGGCATTGCAACCGCGAAACTTTCTGAAGGTGAAAACACCGCAAAGTCAATTATAGCCAAAGCAACAGCGCAAGCAGAAGGCTATGAAAAGCTAGCGGAAAGTTATACATCGACGATTTTAGCATTGGATGTCCTGGAAAAATGGGATGGGAAATTACCAACGGTTTCGATTGATGTTTCCGGAGGAAATGGAAGCGCGTCAGCAAATCCAACACAATCTGGGCAACAACCAATTTTGATCTTGCCACAGCCGGCACTGATCGACCGTGCCCCGAGCAACTATCCCTGAAAAAAACAGCAACACTCAGTAAATAGGTTTTAGGCACACGCCATTGTTTTTGCATCTGCGAAAACAATGGCGATTTTTTATGTTTTAAAGATTTACCACTGAACTACCAAATTTCCATTTATAAAAGAGGGTATAGCGAATCTATATGCAAATATACACTCTAGTTTATACGAGCGATAATCCCAAATAAGAAAGACGTTTATAAGAAGTATAAACAGCATACTGGGAAACCAGGGAGCATGGGTATATAAAACATCAATATTCATAGACTTACACTTAAGTTATTAGATTTACTATAAAAATATAAAATAAACTAAAATATTTTACTTCACAACTTTATTATATTGCCAGAAAAATAAATGGTGGTATGAAGTGGTATGATATAGATAAGATGTGGGAGATTATGGGGTGATAGGGTAAGATGAATTCAATTTATCGCCTCTTATCCCAATTTCTAACATTTTCAATTTTGAAATCGATAAAGCTACAGCAGGATTTACAATGCAAATAGCAAAACAACGAGAAATAACACCTTCAATATCTTCTTTCAAAGGGAGTTTTGAACATCAACTAGATGAAAAAGGTCGTGTTTCTTTACCTGCTGGTTTCCGTCAAGTACTAGCACAAAAGGAAATAAACTCAGTCGTGGTTACAAACTTTATTTGTGACGGCGCGCGTTGTCTCGATGGTTTCGCATTAGATGATTGGCAGAATTTTGAAACGAAATTGAAAACTAAAAGCCGTTTTGATCCACAAATTAGGAAGCTAGAAAATTTTTATTTATCGCGTGCTGTTGAATGCGTTGTGGATGTCGCAGGAAGAATAAATATTCCTATGCAACTTCGCACTTACGCCGGGTTTGAAAAGAAAGTTGTTTTTGCCGCTGCATTACATGGATTTAGAATTTGGGATGCACGTGTTTGGGAATTAATTTTCCGTGAAGCAGAGGCAGCGTTACTTGAAGAACCAAGTCTATTTAACCTCGTTGATGTTTAGGAAGGTAATGTGAATTAAGATTGTCCTCTCTGTATGTGGGCGATTATAAATTTAGAATAGAAGGGTTAGAATCTTAAATTTTTAATTATGACTCGACATATTCCTGTATTACTAAATGAGATCCTTGAATATTTGGCCTGCGGAAAGTCGTTGTTAGATTGTACGCTTGGAGGTGGAGGGCATAGCAATGCATTTTTACTAGTGAATAATAATATAAAGATTGTTGCACTAGATAGAGATGAAAATGCGATAGTTAACACATCTGAAAAATTTATTAACTCAGGTTTACAAAATCGTTTTTATCCATTGTGTGGAAATTTTGGAAATTTAGATAATATTTTTTCCTGTGATACTGAATATTTTGAAGAATTACATGGATTTTTAAATCATTCTGATACAAAAATAAAATTTGATAAAATTTTAGTTGATTTGGGAATTTCCAGTGACCAACTTGATGAGGATGCACGTGGTTTTTCGTTTTTGCACGATGGGTTGCTTGATATGCGAATGGATTTAGCTGCGAAATTGACTGCTGAAAAAGTTGTAAATGAGTATTCATTTGCTAAGTTAAAAAGCGTTTTTGCTCGTGGCGGGATGTCTAAAACTGCTGCTAATATTTTAGCATCTGAGCTTGTAAAACAGCGCCCGTTCCGCACAACCTTTGAATTTCGTGATTTTTGTGAAAATGTTTTGCGACGTGAAAATAAGGGAGAAAAGTCTATAAATCAGCATTTAGCAGCAATTCCGTTTCAAGCGGTCCGTATAGAAGTGAATGATGAATTTGACGCAATTAAAGGATTTTTAAATGTTGTTTTAGATTTTCTTGCTCCGCAAGGACGTTTGGCAATTATTAGTTTTCATTCTTTAGAAGATGAACTTATTGCTAAGCAGATGCGGAAATGGGCACGTGTAGAAACTGTGCCACGGTCTCTGGCGGTTAATAATAATACTGCGGTTGGAAAATTATTAACACGCCAAGCGATTTTGCCAACAGAAGTAGAAGTAAAAAATAATTCGCGTGCTAGAAGTGCGCGATTGAGAGTTTTTGAAAAATATTAATTTATGAGAGTGTATTGTGCACGCTTTTTTATAATTTTAGATAGGAGTCATCGATGGCAATGTATGTAGGGGCAAATGTAAGTAACGGGGTAATCACATCGCGTAAAGCAATTATATTTAATAAAAACCACCTTGTTACTGAGCCAATATTATCCTCAAAAGCAATTGATGACGGTAGAGGCACTCTTTGGTGCAAGAAAAAATTATTCTTTAATCTTTTCATGTTTTTTATAATTTTAGGTTTTCAGCTGTTTTTAAGGATTGTTATTACTGAACAAAACTATAATATTGAAAGTACAAGAAAATTGGCTTTACAAAACGATGAGGAATTGCGAAATCTTAAACTCGCGTTTGATTATTATAGAAACCCTGAGGTTTTGAAAAAATCTGCTCAGGTAAAATTGGCAATGGAACAAGCTAAAGTTAGTAAATTTGTTCAATTGGTATATTAGAAGACGTTCTGAGGAAATCTCCATTTTTCTTAAAATAACGTATTCAGTTAGTAATATTGTAATGACAATTAATGATATTAAGAATTATCGTAGTGCATCGCTTGGTGGTGTTAGGAAGGGGGTAAACGTATCGTCCCATCGTTCACTAAAAAAAAATACTAACATACAAAATAGTCAAAAAGTATCAATACCATATAAATCATATCGTTATTCTGCAACAACTCCATCGCCTTCTGAACAACTATCTTCTTTGCAATATGTTGGTAAGGTATTGAAATTAATTTCTCGTATCATTTGTAAACTATTAACTGGTGCCTTTGTATTAGTACTATTCATTTTTGGTACGGTTTTTTCATACATTTTAAAAAGTTTTAAATTCTTATTTCAGCTAGGTTATCAAAAGAAAATAACTAAAGGCAATTTAAAAAAACGCTTTGAGAAACCATTCACCACTTCTACGGCGAAATTTGACACTAATTTGCAGCCGATTGCTCATTATCGTCCGCTTGATTTTTCACATTGCCAGTCTAATTTCGACTATTTTAAAGAGCTATCAGCGACTGTTAAAAGTTTCTTTGATTACAATATTTATTCACAACATAAGCAAGCGAATCATTTGAACCGCATGCGCCTTTTATATTGTGCAGTATATCTATGTGCTATTTTAATTTTGTTCAGAGTTTACCAGATACAGCATGTTCAATACGATAAATGGTCTGGTAAAGCAGCTAACCAACAAAACCGTTTGCTTGAAATTAATGGTGTACGTGGAGTTATTTATGATGTGGATCATCGTATTTTGGCTACATCAGTACCATCGACTTCTCTTGCAGCTCACCCACGTCAAATTGAAGATTTGCAAAATGTAGTTTCCAAAGTTTCTGCAGTTACTGCAATTTCTCAGAAAGAATTAAAAGCAAAACTGGATAATGATAAAAATTATGTTTGGCTTGCTCGTGGTTTACCATTTAGGATTTTAGATGAAATAAAAGCTTTAAAATTACGAGGCATAATTCCTGTAAAAGAATATAAACGATATTATCCTTTTGGAAGTTTGGCTTCTACCGTACTTGGGCGTGTTAGTCGTGATGGAAAAGGGCAATCTGGAATTGAAGCGAAGTACAACGACTTTCTAACAGCCGACGGCTATAACATAGAAGTGTATCGTGATAATAAAGGCAATCATATTGCTAGCTATGGTGATGTTGATTTTTCAAAAACAGAGGATAATGCTATTATCAGAAATGAAAAGCAAAAAGAGGCCGAAAATGCACACCAAGTTCGCCATCAAGGCTCCAACATTCTTTTAACTCTAAATGTTTATTTGCAAGGATTTCTGGAAGAAGAGTTTGCACTTGCACAAGAACAGGCAAAAGCGAAATCTGTTTTTGGTATTTTAATGGATGCTGATACAGGTGAGGTTTTGGCAATGGCGCAGACGCCGCGCGTGAATTTTAATTATGAAAATATTTCGCTTGAACAATTGTCAAATTTTGCAATTCAAGAAAATTTTGAGCCCGGTTCAACTGTAAAACCAATTATTACTGCGCTTGCACTTGATAAGAAAACTATTTCTAAGAATGATATTATAAATTGTGAAAATGGCAAATATCGTATTGCTGATGTGACTATTAAAGATAATCATCCGATGGGTAACGCTTCTGTCGCTGAAATACTTGAGCATTCTTCAAATATAGGTATGATTAAAATCGTGGAGAAATTGGGAAAACATAAATTGGCTGATGGTTTGCATGAATTTGGCTTTGGGGCAAAGACTGGTATTGAATTATATGGTGAAGAGGCGGGAATTCTCCATGATGTTAAAAAATGGGGAGATGTAGATGCAGCGGCCCATGCTTTTGGACAGGGTTTTTCAGTTACAGCCCTACAAATTATGCAAGCATATACGGCTCTTGCAAATGGAGGGATGCTAGTACAGCCATATATTGTAAAGGAAGAAGGTAAAGTTAATGAAACGAAAAGGGTTTTAAAACAGGAAACTGCTGATGCAGTTTTTGAGATGCTTACGCGTGTTACGAGTGACGGGACTGGGAAAAGTGCGAAGATTGATGGTGTCAAAGTTGCCGGTAAGACGGGGACAGCACAAAAAGCACGAGCCGATGGGAAAGGTTATGCTATCGGGAAAATTTTCTCTTCTTATGTTGGCATTGTAGATGCGAAGGCGCTTGGAATTGATAGGCGCCTTATTATGTTTGTAGGCATTGATGAACCAGGTACTGCATCGCGTTGGGGAGGCGTATTAGCTGCGCCCGTATTTAAGCGAGCGATGGATAGAGTTCTTTCTTGGATGATAGCCAATAATAAAAGTTAAGTAAGTACCTCTTCATACAGCAAAAAAAAAGCCTCGCAAATTATTACAATTTGCGAGGCTTTCAAGTATATCCAAATGGATATAATTAAAATAAGTTACTCACTTATTTCTTTTTAGCAGCTTTTTTAACTACTTTCTTAGCTGGAGCTTTTTTAGCTACAGGAGCTTTCTTAGCTGGAGCCTTTTTAGCTACTTTCTTTTTAGCTGGAGCTTTTTTAGCTACAGGAGCT
>JAVBQZ010000114.1:0-6459 GCA_031548505.1 Bdellovibrionota bacterium
GGGGGGAATCCTGTCAAGAACCAATTTCCTTTCCAGGTTGTCTTGAAGAAAATTCTGGGAATGAAAACATACCCACCCTTCGGTGGTGTACTAATTCCGACTAGAGCTAGCTAGAGAAACGTGGCAATTTACGTCGCAATCGCGTGCTCATTTGGTCTTGATGCTGGAAAGGTTTTTAATTTTATTCAGATTCCTATTCAAGTTTCATTTGTAAGAAACTGCGCCAAGTCTTCCGCGTTGAGCGTTTTAATGTGCTCCAACTCCATGGGCATATGCCACATTAATTTGTTGAGCCCTTCTTCTTGCTTTTCTAATTTACACAATGCGAGAACTCGCACCTTTTTTCCAGTACCGTGCGGAAGTGAAACAGTGCCGCGAATATTTTCTTCTGCTTTGCGTGGGTCAAGTCCTAAACGCACAGCAATATCAACCGTCTCATCAAATTTTGTTTTTGAGGCCTGGATTAAAATATCTACCGCTTCATTAAGTTGGTAGATTTTATCTCTGTCCACAAACGAATATGCTTGTGTTAAACGTTTTCCTAGTTTCGCCATTTTAATTCCTTTAATAGCTACCACAAAAAATAAACAATTCTAACGAATGTGGTCGTTCGTTCAAAATTTTAGATTCAAAATTTAAAACTGTCACCTTACCGCAGAAAACATCTCAGAGATAGGTGATTGGGAAGTAATCTTTTAAGATTAACTAAAATACGGCGTCTTCACACCCATACTACGTGCCGAACCAGCAATTACCTTTTTCGCTTCCTCAGCTTCGTAAGCACTTAAATCGTCTTTTTTTATTTTAACAATTTCTTCTAAATCAGCATGCGATAACTCGCCAATCTTTTCTTTGTTTGGCTTTCCAGAACCGCTCTTAACATTTGTAAGCTTCTTAATTAAGAAAGATGCCGGCGGACTTTTTAAAATAAAATCAAAAGAGCGATCTGAATATACAGTGATGATAACTGGTAAAATTGTTCCCATTTGCGCTTGTGTTTTCGCATTAAACGCTTTGCAAAACTCCATAATATTCACGCCATGCTGACCAAGAGCTGGACCAACTGGAGGCGAAGGATTCGCTTGTCCTGCTGGAATTTGCAATTTAATTTGACCCGTGATTTTCTTTTTTGATGATTTCTTCGCTTCTGCCATAAAAATGAAACAACAAATATTAAAGTGTGATAATATAGAAGTACGTGCCGTAATAAATACAGCAAAGCTTATCCAAACGATGATTTAAAATTATTTAACAGTAGATGTTTTTTGAAATTTTATTCAAGCGCTAGAAAAAAGACGCGGGCGGCTATCAAAAAGCGCAACTTTAATCAATAGATTTTCTAACTTTTTTATATTCCACGGTAATTTTAGCGGTAACTATATCTTATAGCAGGCTATAAAAACAATATTTTCGTCATCTATCCGGGAATAAATTTGCTTTTGCCGATTTTAAATCGATATTTCTGCTAATTTTCGTTGCCTCGCGATATGACTCATCAATTAAACCATCAATTAGCTTTGTAAATGGAATTCGCGGTTCACTTGCTTCCCATAAATAATAAGCAACATTACCAGGCATTGTATTAACTTCATTAAGCCATAACTCCCCTGTTGCCGAATTACAAATATAATCCACACGAGGAGTTCCAGCCGCACCTATAATTTCAACTGCTTTTATTGCACTTTCGCAGATAATTTTTCTCTGTGCGTCTGTTAAGTCCTCCGGATTAAATTCACGCCCCATTGCAGCCATACCTTGCGTCAGACGATCTTCGGTTTGTGATGCTCCAAATTTTCCACCAAGCATTCCCATTTTGCTCCCACCTAATTTAAAACCACCAAATTTTCCCCCACCAGCTTTTGCGCCTCGCAAATACTTATCTTGGAAACTCTGAATTGCATCATCACGAAGTGGTTTTTCAATTACTGAACAGCGCCATTTCCCATCAATCGATTTTGTTACGGCAACATTATATTCTACAAGATTTTCAATAAACGGTTCTATCATTGCTTCGTGATCGAGACGAAATACATCGACTAACGCTGATTTTAATTCATCAGCATTTGTAGCTTTATTTACACCTACGCTACTACCCAAATTCACAGGTTTCACACATACAGGATATGAAATCTGCTGATCTTTAATTAATTCGTCAATATTCAACATTCCAACTTCCGGCTTGCGCAAGAGCATTTCAGAAAGAACAGGAATACCTGCACTACGCAAAATCATCTTTGTTAAAACCTTATTCATAAAAACAGCAGAGGCTTGCACACCGGAATTGACAAAAGGAATTCGTGCCGTACTAAACACGCCCTGAATTAAACCATCTTCGCCACCGGCACCTAAAAAAGCTAAAAACGCGATGTCAAAATAAATTTTCTTTTCGCCGAAAAAACTTGCTTTTTGCACAACGTCGCAATGCGGACGCTCCTGATTGAAAACACGGCCGACAGGAAATTCTACGCGATTAAGTGATCTTTTCGTACGTTCAGATAAATGAAAGTTGTAAGGATTGAGTAATGCTTCACCGTTATACCACTTACCATCCATATCAATGTAAATTGGTTCAACATCATATTTAGTTCTATCAATCGCTTTTAACACCGCCATACCAGCGATAATACTAATATCATGTTCGGTCGATTGTCCGCCGAAGAATACGGCTACTGTTTTCTTATCTTCCATAGAAAAAAATCATAGAGGCGATTTGTGAACCGCGTAAAATTAAAAAATAGACTTTTTGCAAAACTAACAAGGGTTTTGGAAACTATAAGCTTAGTCAAAATTTCTAAAATAATTCCGTTATTTAAAAAATTTTGACTAAGGCTAAACAAAAAGATTAAGACTTTTGCACAAGGTCTAATAACATTTGTGGGGCGGGCGTATTGCATACGCCTTTACACTATGGCAAGTAGGAAATTATATTTTTATTGCCCACAAACCATTTTAACAATTTTCTGTATTTGTGAAACCATATCCAGCTGCTATTCCTATAAATAAATAGAAAGAATGTAACGCCATTTTTAACTGATTTGATTCAAAATCAATTGAGATACAATATTAACGGGACATGGTCGGATGGGCGTTCTTGCGCGCGTGTTTTTGTATCTACATAACAATCAGAAATCTTATCTTTGAAATCAGGGCTAACTAAAAAATGATCAATTAAAATTCCTTTTCCATTTTGGGCAGCCTGCCCTTTATAACTATACCAAGAATAAATCACTTCATTAGGACGCGCGACATCTAGTGTATCAATTGCCCCAGCATTTAAAAAGTTTTGGAACTTATCGCGTACTTTCGGATTTAACAATGCGGTCCCTTCAAATGATTTTATATTATGTGTATCTTTATCTTTAAAAATCACATTATAATCGCCGCCAATAATAAACGGCTGTTCGCTAGCAACAAGTCCCGTGATATGTTCATGCAAAAAATCCATAAATTTTAATTTATATTGAAATTTTTCAGTCGCATATAATGTTTCTAATTTTTGTTCCAATGTCGCCTTTGCTTTTACGAGTTGTAATTTCACCAAATCCGGTAAATCGCCATTAGGCAAATACAATGATGCTACGACCATACCGTCATCCAACTCACCTTGAATATAACGCGCATTATTATCATCAGGCATTATATTTGTAATAATATTACTCAGTGGTTTCCGAGAAAGAATTGCCACACCATTATACGTCTTTTGTCCACATACATAAACATTGTACCCAGCATCCTCTAACACTTCGCGTGGGAACTTTTGTTCTTCACATTTTAATTCTTGCAAAAGTAAAACATCCGGCTTGTTGTCTTGCAAAAATTCTAAAACGATAGGTAATCTTACATTAATTGAATTTACGTTGAAACTTACAATATTCATTATTTATATTCTAATTTTTCTTATTTCATTATAATTTCACTCTTCTTACTTGAATTTCCCCTTATACTCATGCTCCATGAGTTTTCCCCTTTTCTTAGAATCCTTTTGGAGCATGAGTATGCGGAGCGACAGCGGAGCCATATTAGTTGATATCGTCGTAATCAACAGTTATTTTAGACGACAAACAAATTTTACAAAGAATATTTTAGAGATGAATTGTTTAATAAATTTCGGTTATTGCAAATTTCTCTGTAAAATTTTCCAAACAGCACATTTAGTGCTGTTTGTTCATCGCGAAGCGATAACCAAGCAAGAAAAATGTTTGTAAAAGCTACAAACGCTATACCGAAAAAATAAAGTAACAGGAGTATATAGCTTTTATAAATATTTCTTGTAAAGCCTACAAAGTGAATCATAAAAAAAACGTAGTATTAATCACAATCTAGTTTTAGAAAAAAAATCATAAGAATTTGGTGCACAATTTGCCTAATTGCATATGATTCTTGTATATGTAATAAGTTATAAGTTAAAAAATATAATAACCTTTAATAAAGGAAATAAAGGAACAGCAAATGAATAAAACAGTATTATGTATTATAGATGGACTCGGATATAATCCAAACGATTACGGTAATGCAGTCAAAGCTGCAGACATGAAAAATCTTGAATGGGCACGCGCAAACTTTCCTTCAGCCTTAATAAAAGCAAGTGGCCCGGAAGTAGGTCTGGTTGATGTAAAAGATCCGGGCAATAGCGAAGTCGGTCACAACGCAATCGGTAGTGGGCAAAATATAAAACAAGGGTTGGCACTTCTCAATGAGAAATGCGAAACAGGCAGTCTTTTTGAAAATGAAACTTGGAAACAACTCGCAGAAAACGCAAAAAAATCAAAACTTAATGTAATAAATTTGCTTAGCGACGGTAGATTGCATAGCGACATTTTTAAACAACTTTTCACAGTAATTCAAAAATGCGCAGATGAAAAAATAAAACTTTCCATACACGCACTCGTAGATGGGCGTGATGTGCCGACACAAAGCGCGATGCACTATATAAATCTAACACGCGAATATATAAAAAAATGCGGCGCAGATGCAAAAATTGCTACGGTAGCTGGGCGATCAATTTTGTGGATGGACAGGTATGAAACAAATACGGAACTTTTAACCGATGCTATTGAAGTTTGTGCACTTGGTAATACCTCAAAAGCAACCGTTACAAATGACATTGAAGCAGCAATCAACTCGGAATACGAAAAACGACCCGATATGACTGACGAAACTATGCCGGCATTTATCCTTGAGCCTGACTGGTTAATAGCAAACGGTGACAGCGTTTTACTACTTAACTATAGAGGAGATAGAGCGGTTCAAATTTGCGACATGTTCGACAATAAAAAATATCTGAACAACAAACAATGCGCTGCAATTGATAAATGCTTTTTTGCAGGCGCCTTGCAATATGATTCTGAAAAAAGTCTACCCAAAAACTACTTATGCCCTCCGCCTGAAATAAAAAATACTTTAAGCGAATGGCTTGTAAAACATAAAGTAAAACAATATTCTGTTACAGAAACGGTAAAATACGGACACCTTACATATTTTTTCAATGGTAACCGCGCTAAACCTTTTGATGCCGAATTAGAAGTGTGGAAGGAATTCAAAAGTGATGTCTGTGCTAATATGTATAACACTGCTCCTGAGATGCAATCGCGTAAGATAACTAGTGACGCAATAAAAAATCTTGGCGAATATGATTTCATAAAAATGAATCTACCGAACCCGGATATGGTCGGACATACGGGAGATTCTAAGGCGACATTGATTGGTTGTAAGACAGTGGATGAATGTCTTGGCGAGCTTATTGAGGCTTGTAAAAAATCAAAAGCTAATCTGGTCATAACCGCAGATCATGGCAATGCAGAATTCATGCTTTATGAAAATGGTAAACCAATGAGTAGTCATACAAACAGCCCTGTACCTTTTATCATTCTACCATTTGCTAGCGAAAACATTCAAATTAGAGATGGCGATTTTGGGCTTACTAATATTGCTGCTACAATTTGCAAATTACTTGATGTACCAGTAAGTGATAAATTTAATCCATCAATGATTTAAAATTACTTAACAACCTACCTACTTTTCTTTTGTGGAGAAACAGGGTAATTTTAAACTTAACCATTAAATAATAATTTTATGCGCTACAGTAAATTAACAGGTAGAAGATTCAAAGAAAAACCAGCTGAAGTAACAATTGAAAGCCATGCTTTTTTGTTAAGAGGCGGATATATCAGACAAGTTGCTAATGGCATTTATTCATTACTTTTGCCGGCGCAACGCATCGCAATTAAAATAGAACAAATTCTCCGCGAAGAAATGAATGCTATTGATGGGCAGGAAGTAAAGACCCCTTTTGTTTTACCTCGCGAACTATGGGACGAAAGCGGACGTTATCAAAGCGTAGGAGCGGAATTAGCGCGCTTAACGGATCGCAATGGGCATGGTTTATTGCTAGGGATGACTCACGAAGAAGCATTTGTCCACTTAGCCAGAACAGAAGCTAAGAGTTATAAAGACTATCCT
>JAVBQZ010000220.1:0-7685 GCA_031548505.1 Bdellovibrionota bacterium
TTGTGAATTGTACATTGTGATTATATATGCCAATAAATTTTGAAATTCTTACCATTTTTCCTGAACTTTTTGATAATTTTAAAAGTACTGGGATAATTTCACGAGCGATTAAAGAAAATATAATTTCAATAAATTGCACAAATTTACGTGATTTTGCAATTAATCAACATGGGCAGATTGATGATACTCCCTACGGCGGGGGTTCTGGCATGATATTAAGAATTGATGCTGTTGCCCCTGCTATTGATTTTGCAAAGCGAAAATTTCCAAATGCGAAAGTAATTTTATTTAGTCCACGTGGAAAAGTGTTGACGCAAGATATGGCAAAAAAAATGGTTAATGTTACTCAATTATCTAACCATACTAATTTGCAAGTGGATGAGAATATTGATTTCATTTTACTTTGCAATCGTTATGAAGGTGTTGATGAACGCGCTATTCAATCTTTTGTAGACCTTGAGATAAATATTGGTGACTATATTTTGATGGGGGCAGAAATTCCAGCGATGGCATTTATTGAGTGTATCTCTCGCCTACTCCCAAATGTTCTCGGTAATTCTGATTCAATAAAAAATGAATCGTTTGAACATTACCTGCTTGAATATCCGCAATATACGAAACCAAGCGAATACAATGGTATGCTGGTCCCAGAGGTTTTACTTTCCGGCAATCATAAAGAAATTGAAAAATGGCGTGAAGAAGAATCAATAGAAATTACAAAAGAGCGTCGGCCAGATTTATATCAAAAAGCAGTCTATTCTAAAAAATTACAATCCAAAGTTGAAAATAAAAATATTTCATTGGCGCTAATACATTATCCTGTACTTGGCAAACAAGGAGAAACAATTACCTCCTCAATTACCAATATTGATTTGCATGATATTGCGCGTTCATGTCGAACATTTGATATAAAATCGCTTTATATTATTCATCCTACAAAAATTTTACGTACGCTTTCTGAAAAAATTTATGATCATTGGGACACAGGATTTGGGGCAACGTATAATCCAAACAGACGCGAGGCATTGTCATTATTAAAAATTTTGCCTGTGCTTGAAGATGCGATTTTAGACATAAAAACAACAACTGGAAGAATGCCTACTATCGTTACTACATCTGCACACATTAATCCAAATACCACAAGTTATGAAGATTTTCGTGAAATAATTGCTAATAGTGATAATCCGTTCTTAATATTATTTGGAACTGGTTGGGGACTCGCGGATGAAATTATGGCACTTGCAAAATATCGTCTTGAACCAATTTTAGGGCGAGGAGATTATAATCACTTGTCTGTGAGAAGCGCAGCAGCTATAATATTGGATAGGCTTTTAGGGTGATATTGCCGCGCTCCAACCTTTTTAACCTGCTGTGTTAAAGCAATTATAAATTATAAATTGAATATGTTGAACAACAAAACATTAATTGATTTTCTAGCAACCGGGTTTTATTCAGGCAAATCGCCGATTTGCCCTGGAACTTGTGGTACATTTGTGATTTATTTAATTACACTTTTCGTATCTACCATTTTTAATATTAATCCACCTCTCTATATATCGCTACCACTCGCTTTAATTGTTATTTATCTCTCAATAGTTATTTCAAATGCAGTGTTAAAACTTGAAATTTACGGCAAAAACAAAGACCCTAAAGAAATAGTGATTGATGAATTTGCCGGTTATTTAACTACAATTGCGATTTTACCTTGGACCCCCATTGCATTAACTATTGCCTTCGTTATGTTTCGCATTTTTGATGCTACAAAACTTGGTTTCATTAAACGTTGTGAAAATTATCCTGATGGTTATGGAATAACTTTTGATGATGTTGCAGCGGGTGTTGTAGCTGGAATATATACCTTAGTATTTGTGTTTGCCTTAGGACAATTAAGTTCACAGATTTTACAATTACTAAGCTAAATGCCTAGATAATTATTTATATGGCTGAAAATTTTGACAATTTTAAGATATTAATTATTGGTATTAATGATACCGATAGCCAGCTTACAGTTGTTGAACGTTTACTCGCTAATAGTCTTACGAATTGTACATTTATCAGTGATATCGAGAGTGCTTACAAGGAATTAACTGCAACAACATTTCAAATAATTATTATTGATGTTGATAATGTCATTGATTATTCTGCATTTTTATCGATACTTAATAGCAAAACAAAGAAGACATTTGTCCTATTGATTTCTACCGCTCCGAATAGAGGCTTAATTGATTGCTTATTTAAACATCCGGCCTATCGTCTCAGAAAACCTATTGATGACAAAGAATTTGACGAAGTAATTTGTTTTATCAAACAAAAGCCGTTAATTTCAGAAAATATTAAAGGTAGCATAAGAAAAGCATCACTTGAATTTTCAATCGAAAGTAATTCGCGAGCGCTTGATCATGCCTATCGCCTTTTAACTGCGTTTTTTGTGTATACAATCCATAAAAATGAATTCAATTATTTGCGATTGGGGCTACAGGAAATTTTGAGGAATGCATTGGAGCATGGTGCATTAGATATTTCGTCTGAAGAAAAAATTGCACTTTGTGAGGCAGGAAAACTTGAAGAAACAATTGAAAAAAGGTCAAAGGAAAGAAATAATTTGGTAATAAATTTACGACTCGAATTAGGTGAGGATGAAATTAAAATTACTACAATTGATCCGGGAGAGGGTTTTAATTGGAAAAACAAATTAAATAAATTAGAAAATAACAGCTATGATATTTTGGGTGTTTCAAATCGTGGCCTATTCATTATAAAGCAAATATTTGATACAGTGGTTTTTAATGAAAAAGGAAATGAGATTACGGTAGTTAAACGTTTATCGAAATGTGAATAGTTTAAGATAGTGTTTTAATGCTATAACAGAGGATGCTTCTTGCAAAGTTCAACTACACGGTTGCGTACTTCTGCAAGTTTTTCGTTATTATCAAAATTCCTAATTGCCATATCAATACAATTAGCGACTTCAATAACATCTTTTTCATCAAACCCGCGCGAGGTAATAGCCGGTGTTCCAATACGTATTCCGCTTGTAATTTTTGGTGGCTGTGGATCGTTTGGAATTGTGTTTTTATTTGTAGTGATACCAACTGAATCAAGTGCACGTTCAGCATCAGCACCGCTTACATTTAATGGACGCAAATCAAGCACCATTAAATGGCAATCAGTTCCGCCACTGACAATATCAAAACCCCGTTTTAATAATTCATTAGCAAGCGCCTGAGCATTTTTCACGACTTGATGAGCATAGGTCTTAAATTCCGGTGACAATGCTTCTTTAAAAGCAACTGCCTTTCCAGCAATTTGATGCATTAATGGACCACCTTGAATTCCTGGAAAAATAATTTTATTTATAGCAGGGGCAAATTGTTTTTTTGAAAGTATAAGCCCACCACGCGGTCCGCGGAGTGTTTTATGTGTTGTGCTGGTAACAATATCAGCAAAAGGAAAAGGATTTTGATATGCACCACCAGCGATTAATCCGGCATAATGCGCAATATCGGCCATTAGAACTGCGCCTACTGCATCTGCTGCTTTACGAAAACCAGCCCAATCTAATTGCCGTGAATATGCGGTAGCACCGGCAATTATCATTTTGGGTTTAAATTCTTTGGCAAGCGCGATAATTTCATCCGTATCATACCGACCAGTATCTAAATTTACACCGTAAGAAACGATATTAAAATATTTTCCGGAAAAATTAACTTTACTGCCATGTGTTAGATGCCCACCGTGATCTAGGCGTGGTCCTAGAACAGTATCCCCATGATTTAATAGCGCGTAATAAACAGCCATGTTTGCCGTTGAACCACTATGTGCTTGAACATTTGCTTCTTCTGCGCCAAACAATTGTTTGGCACGTTCAATCGCTAAATTTTCAACTTTGTCGTAGTTTACACAGCCACCGTAATAACGCGCTCCAGGATATCCCTCACAGTATTTATCAGTCATTATAGAACCGACAGCTTCACGGACTGCCGCACTTGAGCAATTCTCCGATGGAATTAACTCCAAGGAGAATTCTTTTCGCTCAGTCTCTTTTTGAATCAGATTAAATATTTCGGGATCAGTGGATTTTAGAGAGGACATCTGCACTTTAATTATTCAGAAACATGTTCTTTGATATAAGTAATAGCATCACCTACAGTTTTGATTTTTTCAGCTGCATTATCAGGAATTTCGATATCGTATTCTTCTTCAAGAGCCATTACCAATTCAACAATATCTAAAGAGTCAGCACCAAGATCGTCGATAAAACTTGCTTCCAATGTAACATCAGCTGCAGAAACGCTTAACTGCTCAACAACAATTGCTTTTACTCTTTCTTCTAAATTAGACATTTTTCCTCCATAAATAAGGGCATTTTTCGAGCAGAATACAAATTTAAAATATATTCCTCTTTCACTTAAAATTTATCTTAACTTTGTAGAAGGTTTAAAGAACGCCTTGGTATGTTTAAGATTTGATTTTTAAGTTTTCGGTTAACAACATTACCGAAATCAGTAAAACGACCTATGATAATTTCTAAAGAAGGCGCATAACAACATTGAGATACGCCATAAAAAAGTCCTTGCGAAAATGAAAATACAACTAGATTAAAATCACCCGCAAGAACAGCCCGCGCGCATTGCCAAAAAGATTTAAAAAATTCAATAGATTATTTTGAATGCGAAATGCAATAAAATTAAGGGGTTGTAGTCGAGGAAGAGTGGAGTTTTATAGGTATAAAGAATTTAACTACATTAAAAAATAAATTCTTGTGTATTAAGTCAGTAGGACTGCTTTTATGATTGATAGTTTTCTACGACTACGACAATGTGTTTAGTTCACAAAGCTATGTTAACGAATGAAGTTCGTTATATATTGTTTCTCGGTTTCCGGTAGGCAAATCCCTGCTTTTTTTCCAGCCTCAATACATTTAAGTAACCAAACCATATTCCGCCCTAAATTTCGCATAGTTTGAAGTCCTTCTTCGTCCTTAAGGGCGTCTTCTGCTTTCAGACCATGAATCATATTCCAATAAGTAGATGAAATAATCGGCATTTGTTTGATTGTGAAATGTTTATTAATTGCGTCAAGGGATGCGGTTGTTCCTGCGCGTCTTGCTGCAACAACAGCGGCAGCAGGTTTCCCTTTAAAATCATCTGAAGTAACAGCAAAAAATACACGATCTAAAAGAGATAAAATCCGTCCGGCAGGATGAGCGTAATAAACTGGTGAGCCAACAATAAGACCATCCGCTAATTTTATCTTTTGAATGATTTCATTTACGGCATCGTCTCCAAATATACAGGCATCATTTTTTAATTCCATACATTTGCGACACCCAATACAATCGCGAATAGGCTGTTGTCCAATTTGAATGATTTCAGTTTCTATTTTTTCTTGTTCTAATACTTTCGTGATTTCATGTAGAGCTGTAAAGGTACAACCTTTTTCATTTGGACTACCATTTATAAGTATGACTTTCATAAAATTATCTCACTTCTATTGCTCGAATTTTCCTTTCGAGCGATTTCAGTTTTTACAAACATTTTTCTTGTTTGATTATTATCTTATTGTAAAATCTTCCTAGCGCCAGTCTTTATTTACCAAGGCATTTCAAAGTCTCTCAACCACCATGAAATTTTTCTTTAAATTCAAAACTGGTTTCAGTATTAAATACCACTTTACAAGTGGAATAATCGCCACGCAATCGACTTAATAAAGATTTATTAAAAGAAAATTCATATTTTTTATTTTCCCTGAGACCTATAATATCAAAAGTTAATATAGAACTGCACATACAATTACAAAGATTCTCACCTTTGCTATAAATATTTACCATAATGTTGTTATTTTTCAAAGTAGCGTTTGCCTCTATTTCATTGCAACAATTTTTAGTAAATTTCTGTTCTACACGTAGTGTATTATTATTTATAGCTATTTCATTAATATGATTTCCGCTCCAATCATTAGCTCCACATGAACTTTTGGTAAAATTTTTTATGTATATTTCATCTCCTAAAAGTATTTCACCTTCGCCTGAAAAAAGCTTATTTTTATTACAGGCTAAGGAGGATAATGACAGTAGTAATATCAGTAATAATTTATAAGCTTTTATTCTCTAGAATATTTTTTAGTAAATTCATTTACGCATTTATTCTTTACACACTCAACATTTCCTGAATGCGTGCAATCGTACATACAACCGCACTCTTTTACCAAACCTAATTCACACATTCTATCAGCTCTGTCAGAGATTTTTTTAACAGTATCAACATGTTTTTTATTTACTAATGCATAACAACCAAGACAGGCACCGTGCGATACCCCAACTACTTCACAATCCGAATCTTGTTCACAATAATTATATTTTTCAATTAATGCTGATGTAACATCGTTAGCAAAAATTTTTGAAATAAAAATTAAAAGTACTATAATAAGAATTAAAAATACCATATAAATAGATTTTTTTATCATGACAATTTTATTTCTTTATTAACTTGCTGTCGCGTGTGTGGGAGAGAGGTAGTTGTGAATTGTAATTGTGCAACGTTAGTTGTTTTTTCAAGAATCCCAACTAACATTAATACATTACGAACATCCTGTTGTAGAACCGCAGTTCAAACATTTCAAACAGGTGCCATTTCTAACTAACATAAAATTACCACAAGTTGGGCATGGATCACCTTCATATCCTTTAACTTTTGCTTCTTTTACTCTACTAATAGTTTGTTTTTTTGAATTATTAGGTGTGTTTGATTTAGCTGATTCAATGTTAACTACTTTTGAATTTTGCTGTTTGCTGCCCGTATTATCAACAATTTCACCATTAGTTATATTTTCGCTAAAAGCTTCATATAAACTTTTTCTTGTGTAACCACTACTCGCTTGAGAATCATTTATAACAATTGGTTTTTCACCTTCGGCTTGGCCAATGTTTGTACTAATTAAATCTTCAGGCAGAACCTGTGCTAAATCATAACGACCCAAATAAGAAATAGCCAACTCTCTAAAAATATAATCCGTAATAGAAGTTGTCATTTTAATCATATCATTGCCATCAACCATTCCACTCGGTTCAAATCTAGTAAAGGTAAAGGCATTTACAAAGTCTTCCAACGGAACTCCATATTGTAGTCCATAGGAGATAGCCATGGTGAAATTGTTCATCATGCTTCTAAAAGCTGCTCCTTCTTTATGCATATCTACAAATATTTCTCCAAGTGAACCGTCTTCAAACTCTCCAGTGCGCAAATGAACAGTATGCCCCCCAATTCTAACTTTTTGACTATATCCTTTTCTACGATTTGGTAATCTCTTACGAGTCGCTACAAATTTTTCAACAACTCGTTCAATTATTTGTGTTGGCGAATCATTAGAAAGTGCCGTAACATTTGACTTTTCTTGATTGTCTACTCCGTCAGTATTATCAACCGCCGTGTTAAGTGGTTGTGATAATTTTGAACCGTCGCGGTAAAGGGCATTTGATTTTAAACCTAATTTCCAAGATAGCAAATATGCTGAACTTACATCTTCAACTGTTGCTTTATTGGACATATTAATTGTTTTTGAAATCGCACCTGTAATAAATGGCTGGCATGAGGCTAACATTCTAATGTGTCCAGCAGTTGACAATAAACGCTTGCCTTTTTTCCCACAAACAGACGCACAATCAAATACTGGTAAATCTTCTTCCT
>JAVBQZ010000197.1:0-4993 GCA_031548505.1 Bdellovibrionota bacterium
GGGACATCATACGGATTTCGTGATTCTTGGACCACTGGAATATTCGGGCCATATGTTCTTGTAGTATGGATTGGGAATTTTGATGGAAGTTCTAACCCACATTTTATAGGTAGAAGTATGGCAGCACCTTTGTTTTTTGAATTGATACGCTCTATGGCGATTAACCCTGATAATTTAATTCGCTACAATCAGTCGGATTTATGACTACATATAACATAAACAAAAGTTTGTAGTGTTACAGGGCATCTTCCTTCTGCAAGCTGTTCTAAAACGCAAGAGGTTAAGTTTATTCCCGGAAAATCACCTATAACTTCTTGTACTGTGCATAGATCTATTCCAATTAACATTGTTACTGGTAAACGGGTGTGTTTTTATGTACCTAATAAAACAGTTTTGCGAACATTCGAATTTTGGGATTCGGATGTGCTGGGAGTTTTTAGACGAGCTGGCTTGTCAAAGTCGCTCCCACCGCCATACGAGGAAAATTGTAAGCTTGATATAACTAAAAATATGGGGACTGCTCCAGAGATTTTGTATCCGACGGCAGGAGTCGTATATAGTTTGCAAGGGAATGAAGAGGTTAAGATTCCATTACAAGCTATCACAGATAGCGATGCGGGAAAGCTATACTGGTTTATTGATAATAAATATGTGATAGAGTCTGTACCGCATGAAACAGTATTTTTAAATGTAAAAGACCTGGGGTTAACTAGAAAACTGTATGAAGTGAAAGTTATTGATAATTTAGGACGTTTTGCTGTACAAGAGTTGCGAATAGGGAGAGGAGGATGATGTTGTTGGTTCGTCAGCGCTCAAGTTTTTGAAGTTAATGGTCCACGGATTACACGGATTATCACGGAGGAGATTGAGTGAATGATTTATAATCAGAATACCATATTTTAATATAAATAGGTGTGAGAGTTTTATATAATTCGTGATACATATTCCTGACAATCCGTGTAATCCGTGGATAATTAACTTCTTTTATTATCCACAGGGAGGGGGTTAGGGAAATGTTTTACAAAGTTCACCTTAATTCTGTCTAATTCTGTTATTACAGTGTAGGGGTACGGCATGCCTTCGGCAAACCGACAACAAGTTTGTGCCCTACAAACTTGTTGTGATAATTTTTTAAAATTTATTTCTTAACTACTAATACTAATCTATTATGAAAATTGCTGAATTTTTAAAGACACGATCACTAAAGCCAACTTTTGTAAAAATTCTTGAAATTTTAAAGAAACGAAAAGTTCATACGGCAATTGGTGGCACAGTAATTTTACTTATTATACTTGCTGCATATCTGTTTTATTTTAATGCTGAGAAAAAAAACAGTGTAGGAGTTTGGGCAACGGTTAACGATGTTGTCGTAGATACTTCCTCACAAAATGCGGAGAGTGATTGCGGAGGGAAAGTATGCGATGGCGATGCAGTCAATACGCACGTGTCACAAACAGTAGAATTCAAATTTTCAGAAAATGTAAGACCTATAAATCAACCTCTTGATGTTAGTTTTGAAACTTTAAAACAAATCACTCAGACTGTCAGTAAAGATAATCATATTGCTAAAATTTATCCGGCGGCCAAAGGGAAGTGGATGTGGATAAAAGATGATATACTTAAATTCACTCCAACTAGGATTTTATTACCAGATACAGAATATAGCGTAGTTTTTAACGAAAAGATCTTTAGGGAAGCAACGGTGTTAGTTGTAAAACAAGCTGCTCATCGTCCAAATGTTATATTTAAAACAGAACCTCTTTTGGTAAAGATTTCAGAAATGCGATTTTATGAAAATCCGGTTTCTCTGAAAGAGAAAAAGATTGTTGCTACCTTGACTTTTAATTACCCAATTTCACGAGAAAGCTTAGAAAAAAAACTCTCTCTTGAGCTCGGGAAAAAGCCACTTAGTTTTGAAGTCAAATATGATGCTTCGGATACCGTAGCATATATTCATTCTGCTTTTATTCAGATTAAGGGAGAAGAAGATTGGGTAAACCTTACAGTTGGCAATGTTAAAGATGATAGGGAGCAGGTTAAAATAGAAAAAACAGTTAGTAAATCCGTGAGAATTCCAAGTAGTGATGACTATTTTAAAATTTCAAAAGTTAATGCGGAAATTTTTAGGAATCCGCAAAACAATAATGAACCAGAACAAATTCTTTCTGTTGTGTTTACGGCTCCAGTAAAGGTTTCTCATGTAGCAGGTAGAGTTTCGGCTGAAATTTTAGAAGACTATTGCTACTCATATAGAGACTTAAAAGACACCCAAAAAGAACAAGTAAAGAAAAAATCCCTGACTTTAACTCCTGTTGCAACTAACGAGGAGTTTTCCAAAGTTGTAAGTTTTAAATTTGACGAACAAGTAGCTACAAAAAGATGTCTTAGAGCTCTTGTTTCGAAGGGGCTAGTGTCGCAAGAAGGTTTTATTATGTCCAAGTCGTATGAAAATCTATTTTCTGTGCCAGAATATCCTAGGGAATTGAAAATTGCTTTTGACGGTGCAATTCTTTCTCAGGCTGGAGCAAAGGAACTTACTTTTTTGTCGCGAGGAATAGAGGCAATTGATGCAAAGGTTTATAGAATAAACAGCCGCAACATAAATAATCTTATTAGCCAGACTTCTGGAGATTTAAAGAAAGCTAATTTTTCAAATTATAAATTTAACGAAAACAATATTTCAGAACTTTTTGAAGAGAAAATTCAGTTAGCTAAACTACATCCTGCAAAGGCGAATTATTCATCTATTAATTTGTCAAAATATTTTGAAGATAAAAAAGGGCTGTTCATAGTAGAACTTAATAGTGCTGATGGTCACGTAAGTAGAGAAAGCGAATATGAATACGAAGAACGCTGTGATACTTATGGTTACTGTTGGACAGAGGAGACTTTTGCTCCTAAAAAACGTCGTTTGATAATGGTTACAGACCTAGGGCTTCTAGTTAAGCGTGATAAAAATGGGGGTAGTACTGTATTCGTATCTTCAATAAAAAATGGCGTTCCTTTGTCTGGAGTTATGGTGCAGATGTTGGGCTTGAACGGACTTGCCAATGTATCTAAAACTTCCGATGCCACTGGACATGTTTCTTTTTCGGCGACGCAGATGGAAGAGAATGGCCCTAAGAAGCCTGTGGCTTTTATAGCTCAGTACCACGAAGATATTTCTTTTATTCCTATTGATCGTAGTTCTAATATGCTTGATTTTACGAAGTTTGAAATTGATGGAAGATATGAAGGCACTTCAGAGAATCAGATACTTACGCATGTTTTTACTGATCGTGATCTATATAGACCGGGAGAAACTATTAACTTTGCAACAATCGTCAGACTTAGCAATTTTAGTGTTCCTGCTGGTATTCCTCTTGAAATTGTTTTGATAAACCCTCTGGGTAAAGAAATTAATGTAAAGCAAGAAGCTGTTTCTAAGGATGGTTTTATTGAGTTTAACGTAGATACTAGACCAGAGTACCCGACAGGTATCTATAATTTCTATGTGTATTTAGTTAAAGACAATAGGCGAGATGAATATCTCGGTTCTAAAGCCGTTCGTGTAGAAGAGTTTATGCCGGATACAATGAAAATTAATTTACAACTAGAGGAAGAAAAACCTTTAGGTTGGGTTAGAAAAGGAATTATAAAAAGCGAAATAACGCTTAGTAATCTTTTTGGTGCTCCGGCGCAGGAGAGGAGAGTTAGGCAAAACTTTGTGCTAGAGCCAAGTAATTTTAGTTTTAAAGAGTATAAGGACTATTTGTTCACCGATCCTCTTCGTAATGAAGGAGCTGCATTAAAATCCGTTAACGATGAATCTTCTGAAGAGACTACTGATGAAAGTGGAAAAGCGGCGTTTAAAATAGATCTTTCTACCTATACAAAGGGAACATACAAACTCAGTCTTTATACGGAAGGGTTTGAAGCTAGAGGAGGTAGATCGGTTGTAGCGCAAAAAGCTATTCTGGTTTCACCGCTAGATTATATTGTAGGCAGTAAGGCAGATGGTGATCTAAATTACATTAACAAGGAGAGTCGTAGAAGTGTGGACTTCATAGCAATAGATTCAAATGCTGAGCGTGTGGCTACAAAACTCGCTGCTGTTTTGTTTGAGAGAAAAAATATTGCGACTTTGATTGAGCGTCCTGACGGGACATTTAAATATCAAACTGTAGTAAAAGAGGAAGTAATTTCGGAAGCGCCAGTTGTAATTACTGCAGTTGATTCTCTGCACTTCGATTTAGATACCAGACGAGCTGGGAGTTTTGTGCTGAAACTGAAAAATAGTGAAGGAGACTGGGTTTCAAACATTGATTATGCGGTAGTTGGGGAGTCGAATTTGAATTTTTCTATTGATAAGGATGCAGAGTTAGATCTCAAACTTAATAAGACACAGTACACTGCTGGTGAAACTATCGAAATGCAGATTGCTGCACCTTATACAGGGTATGGACTTATTACTATAGAGCGTGAGAAGGTTTTTGCTTTTAAATGGTTTAAAAGTAGTAGCAAAAATTTTATTCAAACAATTACTCTTCCAGAAGGTGTTGAGGGTAATGCTTATATCAATGTGGCGTTTATTAGGGATATAGATTCTAAGGAGATTTTTGTAAGTCCGCTTAGTTATGCCGTGCGGCCGTTTTCAATTAATCAAGATAAATTTAACAATAAAATATCTCTGAATGTGCCTGAGCGAGTTAAGCCGGGTGACACTTTGAACATAAAATATAAAGCAGAAAAACCAACTTCTTTAATCTTGTACGGAGTAGATGAGGGAATTTTGCAGGTGGCTAAATATAAACTACCTCAACCTTTAAAAACATTCTTTGCTAAAGCAGCTCTTCAGGTCAAGACTTCACAGATTATGGATATGATTTTACCTGAAATTAGAATTGTGCGTGAGTTAATGGCTATTGGAGGTGATGAAGGGGCGGAGATGCTTGCTAGGAATTTAAACCCGTTTGCGCGAAAAGATTATAAGCCGGTTGTGTTTTGGTCTGGA
>JAVBQZ010000072.1:0-21794 GCA_031548505.1 Bdellovibrionota bacterium
ATGTCTCAAATTTTGCAATAAATCAACAAAATACCGCTACTACAGCGAAAGTAAATAACACTGATGCAACTAAACAAAAGGCAGTGCATCTAAATGTTGCGGCAGTGCAGAAAATAGATAGAGGTACACGTTGGGACAAAATAGTTATTGTGATTGCTGTTTTGGCAATTGTTTTTGCATCTATCACTTTGTTGACATTGGTATTTTCATAAGGAAATTTTTATAGCTATGAAAGAAATATTGCGGAATAATGTTTCAGTCGGTTTATCTCATAAAATTAATGCCGTCTCTGCGCAAGAAATCACGGCGAGAGAATTGCCAGAAGGCAAGGCGTTTACCATTGGCTTGATAATGATTGTACTGTTTGTTTTATCGTTTGCCTTACTATTTGCCCCGGACCTAAAACTTTTTCTAATAAATTTATTGGCTAAATAGTAAAAGCGAATCAATTGTTTTTAAACGTTTTTCGGAAACAACCTCAATAAATTCTTTTATAAAACTAAAACCATTTTGAATTAATTCGCAACTATCAAATAAGATAGGCGAATTGAAATCCAACATTTTACTAAACCAAATTTTTACATCTATTTCTTGTTGCTCACTTAATGATGTGACGATCGCATCTTCAGCGATAGCAAGGTTATTTTTCTGTTTGAAGTGCTTTGTAGTTTGTGGATATGAATTATTACAACCTTGATATTCAATCGGATTAAATCCAGCTATATTTAGAATTGTAAGTGTGTAAAATAATACGACACAATAGCATTGTGTTTCAGAAACCTCTTTCTTATTGATATTGTTTAAGGCGTGGTAAAGTGGGTTAAAAAACTTTTTTGTTTCTTCGGCATCTTCATAACTAAATAAATTGCAAATTTCTATGCAAAAAGAGGCGAGCGTAAATCGCGTAATATCTTCGCGCATTGTTGGGAAGGTAATTTTGTTAGTTATGTTGGAGATACGATAAAGATCCGAATTAGCGCGCGGAGCATCTAATTCAAAGATACCGCATTCCAAAATATCCGGTGAACCGATAAATCTTTTACTCGTACTTTGTCCGCCAAAGGATATTGCTTTAATTTTTCCAAATTCGCGTGTAAGCAAAGTTAAAATTAAATCAGCTTCTTTAATTGGAAATTTCCATATAATTATTGCTGGTGAAACATCTGCCATAATTTTTTATTAGTAATAACAGGATATTAATGTATCATTAGACCTTGCAAAATAATGCATTAATAGCTAGTTGCCCGACTCTTTTGTATCGTACAAGCCATTTTTAATATTTCTAACAAGGGACTTTTTACAATGATGATTGATGATAAAGATAACAATCTTGATGATGAAAAAAAATCTAATGATGTTAACCAAAAAGAAGAACAAGGTGCAGAGCAGCCTGAGTCGCCTCTATCCGAGCAAGAATTAGAAGAGATAAAAGAAGATGAAGCTACAATCTACAAGCAGCAGGCGGCTAATCATTTTGACAAATATGTACGAGCAGTTGCAGAGTTAGACAATTATCAGAAGCGCGCAACTAAGGAACGTGCGGAATTAATTAAGTATTCTGGGGAGAGTTTAGCACGAGATTTATTATCGGTGCTTGATGATTTTGACCGTGCTTTGAATCATATTGAATCAGGCGTGGATGATAATTTCGCTAAAGGTATTCAGATGATTTATGATAATCTACTTGGTACTTTGAGAAAACATGGGGTTGTTCATGAAAATTCCATTGGTAAAAAATTTGATCCGCAAAAACATGAAGCAATGTCTATGATTCCTGTGCCTGATAAGGAGTCGGGGACCGTTGTTGAGGAAATTAAAAAATTGTATTTACTAAAGGATAGAGTGTTGAGACCTGCGCAGGTTGTTGTTGCGACAGAGATGCAAGATAGCGAAGACAGTAGTAGTGATAAGGAACAAGAATAATGGTTTTTGTTTATTAGTGGCCTAAAATTTGAGATTCTCGACTCAGAAGCTTGTTATGAATGTTAAAAAAATTTTAACTGAACTTGAAGTTATTCCCAAAAAAAGCCGAGGGCAGAATTTTTTGATTGACGAAAATATTGCGCGCAAGATTGTGACATTTGCTAATGTGCAAGATGACGATTGCGTACTGGAAATCGGACCTGGAGTTGGTGCAATTTCCGAGTTTTTAATTTCACAAGCGCGCGATTATTATTGTGTGGAAATCGAAAATAAATTTATTAATTTCCTCAAAGATAATTTCCCACAAATTCCAAGTGAGCACTTCATAAACCAAGATATTCGTTTAGTTGATATTAAATCGATTTTAAGACTAAATGCTAATATCGCAAAACAGTCTATAGCACCTGCAGTATCACTGAATAATTTCCAAAAAATCTTAATTGTTAGCAATTTACCTTATTCAATTTCGTCGGAAGTTTTTTTTTGGATTATTAAAAACCGGTGTTATATAAAATCGGTCTCATTACTTCTGCAACGTGAATTTGCCGAGCGTTTAGCGGCTAAACCAAATTCAAAAGCCTATAGTTCAATTTCCGTACAGCGCGAATTATATGCTGACGCACTGCTCGGTGATGTTGTAAGTGGAAATTGTTTTATGCCGAAAGCCGCAGTTGAATCACGTTTATTAAGGTTAAATATTTTAGAAAATCCACGTTTTAATGTGGATGTTGAAAAATTTGAATTTGTTTTACGTGGCGCATTTTCAACGAGAAGGAAAACAATTTTGAATGCCTTAAGTAGTGCGTTGCAAAATAATGTAGAGCAGACTGTCACAGGAATGCAAAAAGAGGTTGGTTCTTGCCGTCCTGATTACAAAGGTAAAGTTTTGGATATTCTTAATGCGGCAAAAATTTCCCCAACTGCACGCGCCGAACAGCTTGCGCTGGCTGATTTTTGTAGGTTGGCTGGGGAGTTTAAATAGTCGATCTCGAAAAAGCCCTTTTAGTATCAACTAAATACTGTTCAAGCGATTGAAAACAGGGCAATGCACAGCATTAAAGAAATGCGTTCTTACGGCAACTATTATTGCAAAATTATATTTTTTTATGAATTCTATTAGCACAAGCAGAAAAAAGAAGTTCGCCTATTCTATAATAGCTGTTGCTTTATTATGTTATTTCTTTGTTATCGCACCACTTAGAACAGAACATGCAAATTTAAGATCTGAACTCGCGGGAAAAACTGCGGAAGTAGGAAAATATGAGAAACAGATTAAAGAAATTGAGCAAGCGATGGCTGCAACAAGCAGGCTTTATACTGAATGGCAGGAAGAAGTGAGAAAGCTTGCGCAACAAGAGCAAGTAATTCCAAATGTTCAAGAAGAAGTTGCAAAGCAAGCTACTGCGGTTAAATTGAATATAGAATCAATTCAAAGCATGCCGGATATCAAAGTTAAAGGAATTGTTGTGGGAACATTAAAAGTCTCAGCTAATGGAAGTTATACTCAGATATTACGTTTTATTAATGCGCTTACAAATGCAAATCGATTAATACGTATTGTAAATCTTTCGTTGGAAAAGGTAAAAGAAAGTGAGGATAAAACGAAAGCTAAGAATGGTGTGTTGAAAACAAATTTGATTTTGGAATTTTATAAGCCGGCATAAGGTGTATTGTGTATAATGTTACATCTAAGAAGCCAGCAAATTAATGAGCCTTCGCAGAAGGTTTTATAAAAAATAATAGTTATGGATTTTGAAAAATTACTTATATTTTCTACTGTATCATTTCTGTTCATATCTTGTGCAAGTAATGCAATTTTACCTGTCGATGATGCCCCGCAAAGCTTTTTGCAAGCACGACAAAAAGATGGAAGTCCGGTAAATCCTGTTTATGAGCAATCAAAAAAAGCAAATAATGCACCAACTGCAAAAGCAGGACTTGTAATAATAACAGAAATTGATGACCGTTCAGTTGTACGCCAAAGCAATATTAGTAAACATTCTGTGGAGACACGGCAGGTTGTCAGACAAGCCGATAATTCTGCAACTCCAGTCAAAAACAATGCAGTAGAAGATATTGAGAAAAAAACTAGAAACGAGGTTGTTGTTCAAAGTAACAGCATATCAAATAATAGTGCATCAAAACCTATTGTAGATAGTAATTTAGAGGTTGCTCCGCGTGGCTTGGCCAAAGCCGGAATGAAAACACTAAATGATGATGTAAAAGTAAATTTTAAGGATTATGTCTCTAATACAGTTTCTGAAAGCGGAGCAAAAGATAGTAAGAAAAGTGTAAATGTAGCTAGCGCTGGATTAGAAAGCATTAAATTAGAAAGTAAAGAAAATATGGTGCAGTATATATCAAGAACACTGGGAGTAGAATAGAAACTTCCTCCTGTTACTAAGGGAATTTACAATTCTTCGCTGGTAATCGGTAGGTGAAGGCAATTATGAATTGTAAATCATAAAATTATGTCACAGAATTTTTTCGCATCCTCAATTGGTAAAAAGATTTTAATGGGTATTACCGGCATAATTTTGTTTGGTTTTGTTTGTGCACATTTACTTGGTAATCTACAAATATTTCATTCAGCGGAACGTTTTAACGCTTACGCACATTTCTTGCAATCCTTAGGGCCAATACTTTGGATGTTTCGTGGATTTATGTTGCTGGTTATTCTCACTCACGTATTTGTCGCGATAATTTTGACTAAAGAAAATTTGGCTGCTCGGCCCGATAAATATCAAGTATATCAAAATGCAAAATCGGGTTTTATTCAAAATTATATGGGGTTTTTGGGTTCTTTCTTGGGAATCTTTTTAATATTCCATCTTTTGCACTTTACGGTTCGTCGATTTATTTATCCTGAGTTCTCGGCTATTTTTACTAGTGATGGATCGCTTAACGTTTACCAGATGCTACTTTTAAATTTTCAAGTTCCTTGGATTTCTGCATTTTATATTTTTATGATGGTGGTTTTGGGATTCCATCTTTGGCATGGCATTCCTAGTTTTTTTCAAACGCTTGGAATTAGCCATAAATATATTACACCAATTGTAACTATAGGTGGAAAACTTGTCGCAGTTGGAATTACCTTGGGTTTTGCATCTATTCCAATTGCTGTGTTGATAGGAGTTATAAATTAAATTATGGAACTAAAATCAAATATACCCGGTGGACCGCTTGCGCAAAAATGGGAGAAGCATAAATTAAATTTAAAACTAATTAGTCCTACAAATAAAAGAAAGTTTAATATAATTGTTGTCGGTACCGGATTAGCTGGCGCCTCTGCGGCAGCATCGCTTGCTGAACTTGGCTATGAAGTTGATTGTTTTTGTTTTCACGATTCTCCACGTCGAGCACATTCTATTGCAGCACAAGGCGGAATTAATGCAGCAAAAAATTATAAAAACGATGGTGATAGCGTTTATCGCTTATTTTATGACACTATAAAAGGTGGTGATTTCCGTGCACGCGAAGCAAATGTTTATCGTCTTGCAGAAGTTAGCGAAAGTATTATTGACCAATGCGTTGCACAAGGTGTCCCGTTTACACGTGAATATAGTGGTTTACTTGCAAACCGTTCCTGTGGTGGCGCGCAAGTCTCGCGTACTTTTTATGCTCGCGGAGAGACGGGGCAAAAGCTGTTGCTAGGTTCATATTCGTCTTTATCGCGCAAAATTGGTTTAGGCAGTGTTAAAAGTCACACTTATACGGAGTTGCAAGATATTGTTCTTGTTGATGGTAAAGCAGCTGGAATTGTCACGCGTAACTTGCGTACCGGACAATTAGAGTCTTGGGCCGGACATGCGGTGGTTATGGCAACTGGCGGTTACGCAAATGTTTATTACATTTCTACAAATGCGCGTGGTTGCAATGTTTCAGCTGCTATGTCCGCCTACCGTAAAGGCGCGTGTTTCGCCAATCCATGTTACACACAAATTCATCCGACAGCTATTCCGATCCATAGTAATTATCAGGCGAAATCAACTTTAATGTCAGAAAGTTTGCGGAATGATGGACGTATTTGGGTGCCAAAGAAAAAAGGTGATACTCGTTCACCAGATCAAATTCCAATAAATGATCGTGACTACTACTTAGAAAGAAAATATCCAAGCTTTGGAAATCTTGCACCACGTGATATTTCCTCACGTGCATCAAAACAGGTTTGTGATGCGGGTTTTGGTGTTGGGCCAAACGGTTTGGGTGTTTACCTTGATTTATCTGAAGCGATTGACAAACTTGGCGTCGAAACGATTCGCGAATCTTATGGAAATTTATTTCAAATGTATGAGAAAATAACGGGTGAAGATCCTTATAAAACTCCAATGCGAATTTTTCCTGCTTCGCATTATTCTATGGGGGGGCTATGGGTGGATTATAATTTGATGAGCTCTATTCCAGGCCTGTTCGTTTTAGGTGAAGCGAATTTCTCTGACCATGGTGCAAATCGTTTGGGTGCAAGTGCATTGATGCAGGGATTAGCTGATGGATACTTTATTATTCCTTATACGATCGGTGATTATCTTTCAGGCGAAAATCCAACAAAGCATGCAGTTGATCATCCAGAATTTAAAGGTACGCGTGAACAAGTAAATAAACGGATTGATAAAATTCTATTGGTTCGCGGGAAACGTAGTGCGGTTTCAATTCACAAAGAGCTTGGACAGCTACTTTGGGAATATTGTGGAATGGTGCGCAATGAGGCGGGGTTGAAAAAGGCTCTCGCAAAAATTCCGGAAATTCGTGAAGAATTTTGGGGGAATGTAAATATTTTAGGCGAGAAAAACGATTATAATAAGGCATTAGAACTGGGTAATCGCGTTGCCGACTTTATTGATTTTGCAGAATTGCTCTGTATTGATGCTTTACATCGTACTGAAAGCTGTGGTGGACATTTCCGTGAAGAGAGTCAAACCAAGGAAGGTGAAGCAAAACGTGATGACGAAAAATTTGCTTATGTTGCTGCATGGGAATATAAAAGCGAAGATAAGAAACCTATCCTAAATAAAGAACCGCTTGTGTATGAAGATGTGCAGTTAGCGGTAAGAAGTTATATATAATTAACAATGCACAATTCACGGTGCACAATTCCTAGCCCCTCCCCCATACGATATTTGGGATAAAACTATTAATTGTGAATTATCTATTTGCTGTTGTGAGGAGGGGCGATGTACATTGTTAATTATGCATTGTAAATTGCTTTTAATATTGTTTTCGTTATGGTTAGAGAAACTACGAAGAATAAAAATTTAAAAAATAAATCTGTTACTAAAAAAGTTGCAGATAAGCTTAGCAATTCAAAAGGTAATAAACCAACGACTAAACCAATTATCAAAAATACGGATTATTCTGTAAAAAATGCAAATTTAAATTCATCGCGTAAAAACGATTCTCATGAGATTTTTGCACAAACCAAACCGTTATCACGAAAAATTGATTCAATTATAAAACATAAGTCAGCGTTTAGATATTTTAAACTTAGTTTAGTGATTCTCCCGGTTGTAATTGTGTTGGTTTATATGCTAGCTTTTGCTGTGCGTAATTCATTGCTTTCAAAAATAGATGAACGTCAAACGCTTTCTGATACAGCAATAATGGCACGTTCTGTGCAGCTGAAGGTTGGAAGTGATATTAATAAACTACGGGTATTAGAACGGTTAAAACACTTGGAATATACACAGGTTAGATCGCGCCCGAAGAATTCCGGTGAATATCAGTTCGATCAGGATTTGCTTTCCATATTTATGCGCGCAACAAAGATGCCGGATGGTGAAACACAACCGGAGCGTTTATATGAATTAGCAATCGTCGATGGTATAGTTACACAAATAGTTGATACAAAATATTATTCTGAGATTTTGTATCTGTTTTTAGAACCGGAGCTTTTATCATATTACGATGGCTCACATGTCGTTCGTGCATCAACAGCGATTCCGCTTGATGAATTTCCTAAACAACTTGTTAATGCAATTCTTTCAGTAGAAGATGAACGTTTTTATAAACATTTTGGCGTAGATCCAATTTCGATTGTTCGTGCAAGTATTGTAAATTTAAAGAAAGGCGGAATTCGTCAAGGCGGCTCAACTATAACGCAGCAACTTGTAAAAAATGTTTTATTTACCAATGAACGTTCTTTTTCGCGTAAAATTTTAGAAATATTTTGTGCAGTATTAGTTGAACTTACGCTTTCCAAAGATAAAATCTTAGAATTATATTTGAATGAAATTTTTCTTGGACAGGAAGGAATAACAGCGATTCATGGATTTGGTGAGGCTTCGTTGGCATTTTTCGAAAAAAATGTAGCTGATTTAACAATCGCAGAAGACGCAACACTTGCGGGAATTATCAAAGCCCCATCAAATTATTCTCCACGTAGGTATCCGGAACGTGCCAAAGAACGTCGTGAGATTGTTTTGGCAAAAATGAAAGAGTTGAATTTTATAACAGATGTGGAATTTGCTGAGGCAAGTAAAGCAGATTTAGTTGTAAATACTCAGCAACGTTATTTGAGAGTCGCTCCATATTTTCTAGATTATGTGCGTAAAGATATTGAAACAAAATTTGGTCGCCTAAAATCGAAATCGCATAGCATAAAAATCTATACCGGGATTGATTTGGACTATCAGAATTGTGCGCAAGTTGCAGTTGAAAAAGGGTTGGCAAATTTGGGGAAATCCTTTGGACGATTGAAGAAATTGAAAAATTTTCAGGCAATATTGCTCGGTGTTTCCACTAAGGATAGGCAAATTCGTTCTTATGTTGGTGGACGTGATTACAGTAAAAATCAATTTGAACGAATTCATATGGCTCTGCGTCAGCCGGGTTCGACATTTAAACCATTTGTATATTTGACCGCATTAGACTCGTATTTGAATAATTATAAAGCAGCTAAAACAACCAATATTTTAATGGATGAGCCGGTTTCGGTGCCGATTATTGGTGGATATTGGGAACCAAAGAATTTTGATAATGATTTTAAAGGTGAAGTTACGGTGCGTGAAGCATTGACAAAGTCGTTAAACATTCCGGCGGTAGAACTTTCACAGAAAACAGGATTAGATTCGATCGTTCAGACAGCAACATTGTTTGGAATTGGCGATAATTTGCTTGCTGTTCCCTCTATCGTGTTAGGCTCAACAGAAGTTACACCACTTGCATTAACGCGAGCGTATCTTGGGATAGCAAATTACGGTGAGATGAATAATATTCTGCCTTATTATTTAATTGCAGATGAAAAAATTCCATTTTATATTGCAAAGAGTGAACCGAAACAAGTTGCAAACCCAGCAGCAGTGTTTGTATTAATTGATATGTTGCGTTCTGTGATTGAGCATGGAACGGGTCATGGTGTACGCCGTGGTGGCTTTACTGCGCCGGCAGCAGGCAAAACTGGTACAACTAATGATTCGCGTGATGCGTGGTTTGTTGGCTTTACTCCAACACATCTTGCGACGGTTTGGGTAGGCACTGATGATAATAAACAAATCGGACTTTCCGGTGGGCAAGCAGCAGTGCCGATTTGGACTGAGTACATGAAGTGTATTTCTGCCTTTGAAACAAAAGAGGATTTTACTGTGCCGGAAGGGGTGGTTTTCAGGAAAATTGATCCATTCACTGGTCTATTGTGGAATCAAAATTGTGACAGTGAAAATCCGGTTACTGAAGTTTTTGTTTCCGGGACGGAGCCGGGAATTTATTGCGACAATAACGACTTCTTACGAGAGGAAAGAGAACGTAAACTGCGAGAAGAGGAAGAGGAGCGTAGGCGTGAGGAACAGCAGAGACAAGATAGTTGGTGGGGAAAATTGTGGGAGTAAGAGGTAAAAGTTAACCTAGGCAACTGTCATAATTTTTGTTTAGCTAGTTGTTTAAACAAGATATTGTTACAGCATCATAAATGTTTACATGAAATAACAATAACTGTGTTTATCTTGTTGTCAGTAATAACTGACAACAAGGGCACCAGCAAAATGGTATTTAATACCTAGCCTTTGTATAATTGGCATTATTGTTTGAATCGAAGTTGGAATTATTCCTCTCCTTCCTCTTCTACTGCCCAATCGTCTTCCTCTTCTACATGTCCATCGCTAAAACGACGCTCATTATTTTCCTGTTCGGTTTTGCAATCGATGCAATATTCGGTAACTGGGCGTGCTTCAAGGCGTGCGATAGCAATATCTTCACCACAACTTTTACAAACACCATATTCGCCGGATTCGATTTGCTGAAGGGAATTAGCAATCTTTTTTAACAATCCTTTCTTTTTATTGCCGATTTTCTGAATTTCTGTTTGATTTATTTCGATTGTAGCGAAATCATTTGGGTCAGAAACGGTTGATTGAGCGAGCTCTGATTTAGAATCACTTTCTAAATTTGTTAATGCTTCAAGAACCGATTGTTGTTCCAAAAGTAAAATTTTTTTGAATTTTTCTAAATCTTTCTTTTTCACAAGAATCCCCTTCAAATATAAAATACATTTATAAATTCGCCTTTTTATGTCCAGAAAAGCGCGTGACGCCTATTTAAATTTGTTTTAAAAGTCAATCTAAAAAATTGCCTTGTTAAAGCGCTTAGACATTGCTTTAGGCGTAGGTTAAAGGGCAAATTTATGATTGAAGAAAATGTTATTAAAGAAATTGCTGGGTTTTGTGCAGCGTTTGAAGGTTTTTTACCACAGCACGAAGCATATAAATTAAATTTGGAATATCAGAGTTTAGGTGTTTTGAATTTAATTTTTGAAGGGTTGATGGGGAAGAGTGAATTTTCAGATGATGAAGAAAAGTTAATCCGTAATATAGCATTATACCTTGCCTCAATGGTGCATGATATCTGGGCTATCATGCCGGATACACAAAATGTAGGACTAAAACAAAATGACGCAGGTGAAGTAATATTATCTACATTTGGTGCGCCATTTACCTCAGAAGCTTCTCCTTACATAATTAATTTTACACGTACCTTAAAAAAGATTTTAGTTGATGATAAGATTACGGTTTCATCAACTTTTAAAAAAGAAAAGAAGGCCTTTGAAAATACGATTTCACTGTTTTTTTTGGGAGTTGCTTGCGGAATTTCGCCGTATGGAGTTGGTGAATGGGCGACTAAGGCGCCTGATGATTTAATTGAGAATTGCGCGACTGCTATTGCGCAGATGGCGATATCAACTGCCGAAACGTATAAAAAATTATTTCCATCAGAAAAACGTGGAACAGATCCGGAACTTTATACTGTCGGTTTTATCTATCCGGCAACCGGTAATGAGAAATATAATTATGAAAAGTCACTTACCGCGCTTTTAAAGTATAAAAATTATAACAATTTGGATGATGAAGAGTTCTTTGCATTGGCGAGAAACTTAGCAAAAATATACGATCAGCGAATTTCTGATACAGGATTGATTTGTGCAATTGCAATGGCAACCACAGATGATTTTGAATTACGTTTGATAGCAGATAGTAAATCGCTATATCTGAATCCATTTGATGCTTTACAAATAGTACGTCAACAAGTCGCATCTGGAAATTTCGTACAGGTTTTAGAAGATAAGAGCGTGGCACGTGCAAAACAAATTTTAGAAATTGAAAACGGTTTTGCTTTAACGCCATACATAAAAATCCCATTACATTATTTGCGGCATGAATATTTGCATCCCTTGTTTATAGCCCTTTATGAGCGGAATTTGAAGTTAGCATTGGAAGAATTGGCGAGTTTGGAAAAAGAAAATAAGACGGATGTTATGTTATATTTGCAAAAGTTATTTTTGCAAACTTGCCTTGGACAATCAGCGGAAGCAAAAGAAGGTTATAAGAAAATAAACTATAATGATTTGCCAGACGGTTCCATTGAGCAATGTTTATTTCTTGAAATATTAGGTATAATATATTTTTTAGAAAATAATGTTGAAATTGCTTATGCATATTTTACAAAAGCCTTTGCGATAGGTGAAATGCCCAAAGCAGAGAAAATAATGCTCGCTGAAAATATAGTTAATATTTCTATGTCTGGGCAACGTTTTGATGAAGCATTAAATTTTATTTATAAATTAGAGCGTGACGAACTACAGAATTTAAATATAATCATAAATCATGCTGTTGCCTGTTTACATCTGGGGAAACTAGATGAGTTTCGTGAGGTGCTAAATACGCTAATAAAAATTGTTCCGCTAGATACTAGAGTATTTGCTCTACAGAAGGTATTATTAACTATAGAGAATAGTAATAATGTTTAAAAAGATATTTGCAAAACTAACTGCGCCCCATCCGTTTAATTCCGGATTTTACGAAACTACTGATGGGCATAAAATTTATTTTGAAGAATATGGAAATCCTAATGCCACGCCACTTATATCTTTTCATGGCGGACCGGGCTCAAAAATAAAGCCACTTCACGCGTCATTTTATCCATTAAGACATTGTCATCTAATTTTATTTGATCAACGTGGTTGCGGTAGATCAACACCGCTTGCAAGTATTGAAAGTAATACAACTGATAAAATTTTAGACGATGCGAATGAATTACTTAATTATTTAAACGTAAAGGAAAAAGTCATTTCTATTGGTAATTCTTGGGGTTCCACACTAGCTCTTTTATTTGCTGAAAAATTTCCCGAACGAGTTCGGCGCATAATTGTTTCTAGTGTATTTTTAGCTCGGGCTCAGGATACTGATGAAGGCTGGTTTAAAGTTTGTTCAAATTTTTACCCTGATTTTTACGATAGATTACAATCAATAACGCCCAAAGATGAATCAATCAGTAGTTATTGTTTAAAATTAATAAATAGTTCTGATAAGTTGGAACAGAAATTAGCCGTGCAGTTGTCTACAGGTTTTGAGCATTTGATTGGCGAGGTTAATCCGAAGCTTCCGGAGGTGGATGAAATTGATGATGCTGTAATTGCTGGAACTAAAATTTATATTCACTTTATAGCAAACGGATATTTTATTGAAGAAAATCAGATTTTAAAAAATGCTCAAAAAATTAAAAATATAGAAACCTTAATAGTTCACAATCGTTTAGATATGACTTGCGCTGTAAAACAGGCCTTTGAATTGCATAATGCGCTTCCTAAATCCCGTTTAATCATTGTTCCTGAGTCGGGACATGGCGGAGAGAAATTAAAAAATACGGTGAAAAAAGAAATACGAAGAGGAAAATTATACTTATAAATTATGGAAATAAATATTTCATCAAACACAAATGTAGCACGGGCTGTTTCGCGTGTGCTTCCTAAATATGAATTGGTAGAAATTATAAAGAAGCTTTTGAGGCAACTTAAATGTGGAAAAAATGTAGAATTGAGCCTGTTATTTGTTGATAATATTGCAATTAGAAAACTAAATAAAAAATATAGGAAGAAAGATAAGGCAACAGATGTTTTATCGTTTGCACCATGTGAGGCGAAAGATTTTATTTTGCCGTATGAAATGTTAGGTGAAATAATAATTTCTGTTGAAATGGCGAAACAACAAGCACGTGAATTAAATACAGTATTACGAGAAGAAATTTTACGCCTGTTAATTCATGGCATTTTACACTTATGCGGGTATGAGCATGAAAACGTTTCGAAACAAGAAGGGAGCAAAATGCAGAGAATGGAAGACAAGTTGTTTGAGCTAGTATTAAGAGCTGATTAATTTTCTATCCCCCCATCTCTCTCTCTACATATCTTATAGATGCTATGGATGTTATAACCTCATTTTCCGGATTTTAATCTCAGAAAAGTGCCCCTCCGAAAAATGTTGCTAGCCCTCAGGAACTCTTTATGAGGTATTTTTTATTCCACTATTGGCAGTCCAGCAACACTTTTCGGTAGGGATATCGCAACGTACAACAAAGGCACATTAGAAATAATTTATTAAATTAACTCTAAGGTTACTTTTAAGTACGTAGAATGCTAAACAAAACCTTTCCCATAACACCTATCGCTTATTTTTATAAATAAGTGATAGGTGAGTTCAATTCCTATACCCAATTAATATTTTCTATTTAAATAAGAGAAATTTTATACTTAAACATATCAGTATCATCTTACTTGATGCGTTATGCGTTATTTCAGGCAAAACGTGCCTTTATTCTTTTTACTTTTTTTCTTGAATATAATCAGACAGTTATATGGTGGAAATATTGTTTTAACATCAGCTAATGAAAACTTGTTCGTATTCTTTTGTCGCCTCTAATACCATACCACCACCACGTACAATCGCAGTGAGTGGATCTTTCGCACGGTAGAATTTCAAGCCAGTTTCTAAACTTAAACGTTCCGGTAAGCCATTTAACAATGCACCGCCGCCTGCAATACAAACACCATTTTCAATGATATCTTCCGCTAGCTCCGGGCTAGTTCTTTCAAGTGCACGCACGACTGCTTCCACAATTGCTTGAACCGGCTCTTTCAGGGCATGGCGTACAATCGCATCATCGATAGTTAATTCACGTGGCGCGCCCGTCGTTAAATCAGAACCAAAAATCTTAATCTCTCGCGTTTCGGTCATTGGCATTGCAGAGCCAATCGTTAGCTTAGTTTTTTCGGCTTCATATTTTCCTATTTGCATATTAAAGGCTTTTTTAACAAAACCTTCAATCGCTTCGTCCATTTCATCGCCAGCAATTCTAATTGACTCAGCATAAGTTGTTCCACCCAAACTAGTTACAGCGACCTCAGTTGTTCCGCCACCAATATCCACAATCATATGCCCTGATGCAGAGTGTATTGGTAAACCTGAGCCGATCGCAGCTGCCATTGGTTCCCACATAATATGCACGTGATTAATTCCGCATTTGTTTGCTGCCGTGATTACCGCACGATTTTCAACCATTGTGATTCCGGATGGAACGCTGATAATCATTCGCGGACTGCGTAAACACCACTTATTACAAACGCGTGAAATAAAATCGCGAATCATAAGTTCCGTGCTATCAAAATCGGCGATTACTCCATCTTTTAATGGGCGAATACACTTTACCTTACGTGGCGTTTTTCCAAAAATTTCTTTTGCAGATTTACCTACGGCAAATGGTTCGCCGCTATCGGCATAAATTGCAACGACCGATGGCTCATTTAAAACGACTCCGCGTCCTTTCATATAAATCAAAGTATTCGCTGTCCCCAAATCCATAGCCAATTCTTGTCCCATGATTCCGGTGAAGAATTGCTTCCATGCGCTTGGTGATGTCCCTGCCTTATCACCAAGGTGAATACTATCACTATTACAATCGCTAGGCGATTTGCGAATAATTGTGCCTATATTTTGTTCAATTCTATCAGTTAACATTAGTTAATCCCTCCTTTTGCCAATAGTCATAAGTTCGTTTGAAAGATTGTGAATTTTTGCAATTAATTCTTCTAGAGTGTTTCCATCCTCCGGCGCACAGGCTGAGAGAATTGAAACATTGTTTAATAACATTTCACATTGTTGTTTTGAGATACCGTTTGTTTTATCTGTCAGATAAAGTTTTTCAATCATTTTGCAAAAACGATTTGCAAATGATGGCACTTCTTCAAATGCCGTTAAGATATAGAGTTTACTATCATAAATGCGGCAGATTGCCGAATTTTGACGTTTAACTTGTTCTGCGAGGCGTGTTGCTCGTTCTAGAAGTTCAAGTGTTGAAAGTACTGAAAATTTTCTTTCAACATCCTCAATATTATTGAAATCAACGCGAATTAGCCCAAGTTTCTCTTTCGTTTTTTGACGTTGTTGGAGCATTAAGGTTGCTTGCGCGAAAAACATTTTCCATGAAAGAGTTGGGAAAGCATTATGACTAGTTAAACGTTCTTTAAGACGAATATTTTCAAGAATTTGGCCGATAACTTTTGCAATATTTTCAAGTGCATTAATTTCACTATCTGAAAATTCAATACTAGGCGCAGTGGTTAAATTTATTGAGCCGGCCTCTTGTTCAAGAGCACGAAATGGGATGGAAAGAAAACCTTTTTGTTCTTCAACATCGTTTTGCGAGAAAATACGTACATTTTTTTCGCTACATAGTACACGCTTGTGGCGGCAGATTGTTTCAAGCAGACGGTGCTTTAATTGTTCATCGCGTGAAGTTGAATAAACATTGCCAATGCCTACGCCTTTTTCGGCGGAATTAATGACAACCAAAGCAGAGTAATCAGCGATTTCTTTTGGGATTTTACTTGCGGCATTAAATAAGCCATCTTCCGTATTTTGTAAGCGAAGTGTTTCGATGAACTGAACAAGAATATCCGGGTTGCTTTGACGTTGCGGAATGTTTTCTGTGATGACCGAGTCTGTCTGGTAGAGAAGTGTAATTTGTCTGATAAAGCTATTTAACGAATTTTCGATCTGCTTTGTATAGGTGTTTTCGTTTTTACTATCACAGGCTAAAACGCCAATTAGCGTTTGGTTACTATCTAATATTGGTAAGGCAATAAAGCTTTGAATTTCTTGTTCAGCCGAATAATAGAGAAGTGATTTTGCAGAATGTTCAAAAGGGCTAATTGATAATTTAGTTTTATTTTCCGCGACCCAACCGACAAGACCTGAACCAAATTTTATTTGGGCATCAGCGAGTAGAACCTCACTATGTGTGAAATACGATTTGATATTGAGGATATTATCCTGCGCGGAAAAAATTACAACCGAGTTAGAATTTGTAATACTTGCAATTATTTCGGTAAGTGAATTTAAATTTACTTGAAGAAAATTAGTTTGTTTTAATCGAAGATCGACGGTAATTTCTTTATGACCGATAGGTGAGTTTAGAAAACGTGCGTTCGACACGGAAGTATATAGCGGTTTTCTTAAAGCTTGTTCTATCATGTTTTATATTTGGACAACGTGCGTGAATTACGTAAGTAGTAATGAAGTTTAAATTTTTTAGTAGCTGCAAGTCGCTTGAACTAACAAATTGAATACGGTCTAACAAGGGGAAATCTTAATGTTACTAGGTTTTTCTAGAAAAACCTAGTAACAATGTACAATTCATAATTCACAATGTCTCCCTTACGCGACGACGAATGAATAATTTACAATTAACAACTTTTTTCCCGACCTATCATGTTGAAGAAGGGGAGGGGGTTGGGAATTGTGCATTGTACATTCTTAATTGTGCATTGACGTACCTATACAATTGAAACGAATATAGTATTTGCTTTATCGAAGGAAAAGATATCGGTGGTTTTGACGAAGAATAGTATTTTGGTTCCACGATATTCGTCGTTTCTAAAAATAGGTAGCGTTAAGATAGTGTCTAAATGCTTTGCGCTACGTAAATCCATGACGAAATTATTTAAGCCGTCAATTAGGCGAACGCCGTAATTTCCGCCAGAAGTATCGTTAATTTCTTGTGGTTTAGTTAATTTTAATTGTTTTTGGTTTACACCACCAATACTAGTGAGCGCTTGGCAAGCCATACCATTTTCAACCGCGCTTGGTAATAAAATTGCTGCTTCAAAAACGAAATATTGAGGTAAATGTTTAGTAACTGCATCATCGCACCAGTATCTAAGTAAAAAACCAGTTGTGCTGTTATTAAGATGAGCCCCAATGCCTGCTTTGACTTTGTAATCCTTATAAATTGTTGCAACGTTGTTAAATTGTGGTGTTTTACAGCGAATGTGCATGAAATCTTGTGTGTGTGCCAGAATCGTTACACTTGAATTTGTGTTGTTGTCTTTGCTTTTTAATTCTGCAATGTCAAAGACAGATTTATTTTCCAAAAAATAATTTTTAAAGCTTCCGCAGTTAAAAGTTTGGCAAGGTGAAAGCAAATTTGTTTTACGCGGCTTATATTCTAGGCCGATAAGCGCGCCCTGGTTTGATGGGACGATACGTAATGTTATAAGTTGCGTATCAAAATTGACGATTTCGTTTGCTTGGTCGTTATAGTTCTCAACATTTAGGCGGACCCATCCGGAATTTGGGTCAACGTCTGGTTTGGGAACAGCGTCAATATTTACCTGTGTTGTGATAAGCTGTTTATAGAAACGTGCGTATGCACGAATTGAGTCGTTATCTTCATTGAATGCGTTAACAGTTTCTTCGTAAAACTTCTGTGCTAATTTATAGCGCCCGTCATTTATGGTCGAGAGTGTAGAAATGTCTTGGCCAATTATATGATTTATTTCATCCAATTGTTTCTTTAGACGAATTATCCCGATTTGTTTGAGGTGATTTACAGACATACATATATCAATTGACTTGGAAATTTCTGTAAAGAAGCTAAGGATGTACAATGTCTTACCGTCACTTTCTACCAAATTCAAAATTTACAATGTACAGTTCACAATTACCTCTCCATTCAACCAAATAATTATTAAGACTTGGGAGACGATTGTACATTGTACATTGTGCGTTGTAAATTGTAAATTTTAACCATCGTTATTAACCATCGTTAATCGTGGTAGTTAAGTAATTCCGTATTAAAAAATCTTTAACCTCTGCCATATTGGTAAATACATCTCTAATTCCTATGTTTAGTACTTGCTGGCGATAATGTTCTGAATTATTCATCGTGCAGCCGATAAAGGCGATCGTTTGCATTTTGGCACGCATTCCAGCCGTTAAGCCGGCAAGCGAGTCTTCAATTACAATTGATTCTTTTGGTGCGACCCCCATCTGTTCTGCCGCAAATAGAAATAGATCTGGTTCCGGTTTACCATAACGTACATGGTCGGCAGAAAAAACATGTTTTTCTGGAAAATATTTTCGTAAATTTAATACTTCAATTTTTTTATCTGTCTTTTCGACACTCCCACCGGTTGCAATACAATGTGTAAATTCTTTCAGTTTAAAAATATCTTCAACACCATCGACGAGTGTGATTCCATGCGCCAATGCCCGTGCTTCATTTTCTTTCACTTTATTTAAAAGATTTTCGTTAACTTCAATTTCGGGATTTATTTTACTTAGTCGATCCACTTTCGTCTTTAATGCAACGCCACCGAGTACTTCATTTGCCTTATTAAAGTCCCAATTTAGATTGTAATTTTTATTTAATATCTCTTGCCAGATGTTAATCCAAAGATGTTCGGTATCAGAAATTACACCATCAAAGTCCCAAATAATAAGCATAATAAAAAATTGTATATAGAGTTTATAAGTCAAAGGAGTGCCACAATAGATGCTGCTTTACGCTATAGTCAATTATAAATTATGTAGAGGGTTGTTGTTTGCACTCATGGAACATGAGTATATAGATAGAGATCGTTGTTTTAGGAGACGGAGGATGATGGCAATTTGTAAAAAATCGTCATCATTTTTTTTATAGGAAGAGTATCAGCTTTCGTTGATGGCGAAGGCTGAATATACTCCTATTACTTGATTTTTCCTGAAAAGGCGCCTGTAGTTTTTACAAACATTTTTTTTGTTTGGTTATCGCTTCGCGATGCTATTGTTATTATAAACAGGAGTACATTTGTATATGGCTCCGCTAACGCCCCGTATACTCATGCTCCAAAAGGGTTCTAAGAAATCGGGAAAACTCAAGGAGCGTGAGTATATGTGTGCTTACAAGCAAATGGGAATTTATGCGGGTACGCGTTATTTATTTATTTATAATAACTGCTAAATAAATTGACATTTCGTGCTTCGCGTCTAAATTTTAGTCTTGCGAAAAATTTTTGCTTTTGTAGCCACTTACCGGGGTTGGGTGAACGCGATCTAAAATTGTCGCGTGGTTATTAAACACCGCATCATTTGTTTGATTTTGTGCTACAACTTCTTCCGGTCCTGCTTCAACTTGTGCTTCATAATTTTTTGCTGCGGATTTGCCTGACTGTGCGTAACCGACATTCCTTTGGCAGTCGGAAACACCAACAATATTCATGGCAATTTGTCGCAATGTTAATTCCATACCTCTCCAAGGCACTGGAGCATCGGAGTTAGCGGCAACTGAAAAAACTTGCTCTAACATTTTGATTAATTCTAGCGCATCTCTTAGGTTTTGGGATTTTTCTAACATAAATTTCTCCTTAAATTTTTAATTTTTTAGTTCTTTCTTAGGCGTTAATTACTTGGAATATTTAAGTTTTTATAAATAAATATTGGCAAGATTGAAAACACGAAAAAGTTATGCAAGGAATATTTAAAAGTGATATATTTAATATTAAATATTTTGCTAAACTTATGTTTTTTAAGAAAACAGTCGTTATTTCCGTATGTTATTAGAAATGCTATTAATTGCTTCTATAGAATGATTATGAACACTAATCAAATGAGGTCATGATGGACTACAGAAATTATTATGATTTATTAGAAATAGGAACATCAGCGAATGCAGAAGAAATACGTTCTGCTTTTCGCAGAATGGCGCAACAATATCATCCCGATGTTTGCAAAAAACCAAATGCAGAAGATTTTTTCTCTAAGATTGTAAAAGCATATGATGTGTTAAGCGATCCGTCGTTGAAAGCAGATTATGATGCACAACATGGTTTTATCGATGCCAAAGATATTCGTAAAAGAAAGTTAGGTATTGATGAGCGGATTGATAAGTCTGCTGAATTTCTTAAAAAGATGCGTACGCAGGTTGACGAAGGAAATGTCGAACAAGCGTCAGCAAGTGGCGTTGGGTTAACCGGAAAGCATTCTGCACAAGTCGCAGATCAACAGGAAGAACCACAACAGGATAAGCGTGGATTTCTAAAAAAGATGTTTACGAAAAATATTAAAGAAGGCTCAACAATTACAGTCGATATGCCAGTGTCATTTTTAGAATCTATAACTGGTGCAAAAAAATATTTGGATTTCATGTTGGGTAACGAAACAAAACGTTTGAATGTCCCTGTCCCAGCCGGGGTTGTTGATGGTGCAGTTTTGAAAATGCGAACGACCACGGCAGATTTAGCATTGGTGAATATTGATGTTAAAATAATGGTTGAACAGAATGGGTTTATGCAACGTGCCGGTTTGGATTTAATTGTAAAGGTACCAATAACGATTGGTGAAGCACTGCTTGGAAGCGAGATTATGGCACCAACAGCAGATGGTTCTACAACAAAAATAAAAACGCCTGCATTTTGGTTTAATGGTAAACACTTGCGTATTCGCGGACGCGGTTTTAGGAGCCCGGAAGGAAAGGTCGGTGACACTCGTGTTGTGGCAGATATTATTGCACCGGGGCAGATGACTCCTGAAATTCAACAAATAGCCTATGCAATTGCACGCAGTCATGTACTTAATGTGCGTGAAGAATATAATACAAAATGTTTGAGATAACTTTCTTGTATTGACTAATTACCAATGGACAGTGGACAATTGACCCCCCCCCAGCCTTTAATACGAATATAGTAAGTTCCCTTGATTTTTCCAACCCAAACCCCTCCGTGTTAATCCGTGGATAAAAAAAGAAAGTTAATCGTCCACGGATTACACGGATTAACACGGAGGCGTGGGGAGGTAATTGTGCACTGTCAATTGTCCATTTTTAATAAATTATATATCTTATCTACGCATTTTCCGATTACGTACCCCATTAGCATCCCCGTGCAAACACCTGCTATAATTGTTAGTACAGCTGGCGCGCCAACTGCTGTGAGTGCGCCAGTAGTGATTGCACAAATACTGGTTGCGGCAAGCGTTTGTCCAACTGACTTTATAGTGGCAAAAATTGTTTTGGGATAATTTGTAAAATTATTTTTACGATCCTCATTTATTGCAGAGCATACATCTAAAATCCCAAAAACCGCATCGAAAAAGTTTATACTAAATTTCGTAATGCCATCTAATTTAGAGATAGCAGGTTTTGATGATGGTTGTTTCGTATTTATTATTTCTGCTGACGTATCATAAGGAGACATAATTTGTGAATTAAAATAGAAAATATCACGCGCTATCCCAAATGATTTTTCTTTTAGGCTGTCATACTGTTCGCCAATTTCTGCTAAATTTTGGATGATTTTT
>JAVBQZ010000048.1:0-8624 GCA_031548505.1 Bdellovibrionota bacterium
TCCACGGATTACACGGATTAACACGGAGAGAGGGCGGTAAGTTGTGCCTAGTGCAGAACGTTTCAAAACAAGAGAAATGTTTGTGAAACTTACAATGGTTAGCAAAGGAAAGCTCAAGTAATAGGAGGATTATTTTACCCTTTGCATAGATATTCAAAATACATTAGGGACGCACCCCTTTTACTGTGTGTTTCGTAGTTCCTTTTAAACTTTCAAACTCTCACAATGAGTAATACTGCTTTGAATATACTTCATCACGATCCATATCTTACACCGTTTGGTTGGTTTTTTGACGATTTTCGTCGTGCCTGCTTGGCAATGGAGCAACGCCTGACGCAAGAAAGAATTACGCTTAAAGAATTTGCGAATGCCCATCATTATCTTGGACTACGTTACGAAGATGGGCAGTGGGTTTTTCGCGAATGGGCACCAAGTGCAACAGATATTTATTTAATTGGGGAATTTTCTGACTGGAAAGAGCGTGAAGAATATAAATGCAAACGGATTCACGATGGTTTATGGGAATTATTTTTGCCGAAAGATGCACTTGTACATGGACAATTATATCGCCTTTCAATGCATTGGTCTGGTGGGCAAGGTTTGCGCATACCTGCTTATACAAAACGTGCTGTACAAAGTTCGCTAACCAATGAATTTGATGCACAGGTTTGGTGTCCTGAAAATCAGTATGAGTGGAAAATTGAAAATTTTTCGCGCAAGAATGAATGTCCACTAATTTACGAAGTGCATATAGGAATGAGTGGTGAAGAACCGAGAATTAGTTCTTATAAAGAATTTACTGAGAATATATTACCGCGTATTGTGAAAGGCGGTTATAATGCAATCCAAATTATGGCTGTGCAGGAACACCCATACTACGGTTCGTTTGGTTATCAAGTATCGAATTTTTTTGCGCCATCATCGCGCTTCGGCACGCCAGAAGAATTAAAAGAATTAATTGATACAGTGCATGCAAACGGAATTTCAGTTTTACTAGATATAGTTCATTCACATGCTGTGAAGAATGAAATTGAGGGTTTGAGCCGATTTGATGGCACTTATTATCAATATTTCCATGATCGAGGCGACCGTAAGCAACATCCGGTTTGGGATTCACGCCTATTTAATTATGGCAAACCGTGGGTTGTCAAATATCTGCTTTCAAATTTGCGCTATTGGGTTGAGGAATATAAGTTTGATGGTTTTCGTTTTGATGGAGTGACTAGTATGCTTTACCATGATCACGGGATTGGAACTTCATTCGGTGATTATGGTAATTACTTTTCCGGAAATTTGGATAAGGAGGCATTGGTTTATCTTGCACTCGCGAATAAACTTTGTCACCAATTAGGAAATATTATTACGATTGCAGAGGACGTGAGTGGTTTGCCCGGTTTGGCTGGGCATGAATTAGATGGGGGCGTTGGTTTTGATTATCGGCTAGGTATGGGTGTGCCGGATTTTTTGGGAAAATTGCTGGAAAAGCAGAAAGATGAAGAGTGGAGTGTTGATCAAATTTATTATGAACTAACTAATCATCGTCCCGAAGAAAAAACTATTAATTATGTTGAAAGTCACGATCAGGCCTTGGTTGGTGATAAAACATTTATCTTTAGAATGATTGATGCAGATATGTATCATAATATGGGGTTGGGGCAAGGTACGTTACGTGTTTCGCGTGGTGTTGCACTCCATAAAATGTTGCGTTTAATAACGCTTACATTATGTAGTTATGGTTATTTGAATTTTATGGGGAATGAATTTGGACATCCTGAATGGATTGATTTTCCGCGTCAAGGGAATGGGAACTCCTATCAACACGCGCGCCGTTGCTGGTCGTTGTGCGATAACGAAAATTTATATTATGCAAAATTAGCTGACTTTGATGAACAAATGATTTCATTGTTTAAAAAGGAGCATTTACTTGATGTTGCGCAGGCTAATAAAATTTATGCCCACTGTGACGACCAAGTGCTTGCAGTCGAACGTGGAGGTGCGGTTTTTATTTTTAATTTTAGTCCTACTAAATCATATAGCGATTATGGGATTCCAGTTAATGAAAAACAATATCGTTTAGTTTTGGATAGCGATAATGAAAAGTTTGGAGGACATAATCGTTTAGCGGAAAATCAGATATTTTACGCATCAGCCGGTTCTGACGGTATAAATCGTATCCAGCTATATTTACCAACGCGTACAGGTGTTGTTTTACTCCCAAGTTCGTAGGATTTTGATAACATCATAATTGTGAATGCGAATCACTACATAAAATTATTTTATCTTGTACAATTTCCGCTATTACTACTGCTCTGCATATCAGGGTGTAGTACAAATACGATACGTCCTCCTGATGGACGCGAGCCAACTATTATGACTATGGAAATAACGGGGTACTGCAATTGCGGAGGATGTTGTAATTGGCACCGCCCATATTTAGGTCTGGGTTCTCCGGTTATAAGCAGTGGGTCTAATAAAGGTAAGCCAAAGAAAATTGGTAAGACAGCCAGTGGTTCTACTGCTCGGTACGGTACGGTTGCAGCTGATACATCTGTATTACCATTTGGTACTATTGTTTACGTAGATGGTTATGGGTATGGACGTGTTGAGGATCGTGGTGGTGCAATTAAGGGTAAAAAATTGGACTTGTGGTTCCCGTCACATAGTGCGGCGATGAAGTGGGGAAGGAAGAAAAATGTCCGAGTAAAAGTTTGGAAACCCTAGTTAGATTTTATGTAAAAGTTTTATAAGGTAATAAAATTAATACCAAAGCGACATTGCATACAGACAAATTGCGGAGATAATTGCGGAAAACGGGATTGTGATTAACCAAGCCCAAAGAATACGACTGGCAACTCCCCACTTGACGGCAGAAAGACCTGTCGTAGCTCCAACTCCTACAATCGACCCTGTAATTGTGTGGGTGGTTGAAACCGGAATTCCAAGATGAGTTGCAAAAAATAATGTTATAGCTCCTGCTGATTCGGCACAAAAACCACCAACTGGTTTTAGTTCAGTTATTTTCATTCCCATTGTTTTTACAATCCTCCATCCACCAATTGCAGTTCCAAATGCCATTGCTACATGGCAAGATAAAATAATCCACATAGTTTTCATGTCGGTCATAGATAATTGGACATCAGTGGAAAACCAACCAATCGCTACTAAGAGTGCTACAATAACTCCCATTGTTTTTTGAGCATCATTACCACCATGTCCGATAGAATACAAAGCAGCAGAAATTAATTGCCCTTTACGAAATAGGTTGTCTACTTTAGTAGGACGCCATTTTCTGAGAATCCAATAGATTGCAACCATAAGTGCAAATCCGAATGCCATTCCGATTAATGGTGCTAGAGGGATGAACTTAACCGTGTCTAAAACTTTTTCCCAGTATATAATATCCACACCTTTATATGCTAATCCGGCACCGACAAAACCACCAATTAAAGCATGTGAGGAACTCGTTGGAAGTCCCCACCACCAAGTGAGAAGATCCCAAACTATCGCACCAATCAGTCCGGCGAGGACTACATATACGAAACTTGGATCATGTGAATCTATGATAATTATTTTAGATACCGTGTCAGCGACTTTTGCTGGGAAGACAAACATTGCAATAAAATTGAAGAATGCTGCCCACCAGACCGCCCATTTTGGAGAGAGTACACGGGTCGAAACTATTGTTGCAATTGAATTTGCAGAATCATGAAATCCATTAATAACATCAAATATAAGCGCTAAAACGATTGTAAAAATAACTAATACTATAAGCCAATCCATAAATTTTTTTAAATTATGGCAATTTCTAAAATCCCAAGATTAAGGCTTGAGACTAAGCAAAAAAGCGGAGTTTAATATGTCTAAGATGGGATTTTTGCGAGATAATGTACGAAGATATGATTTTTAGAAATTGCTATCATGACGCTTCTAAAACAACTCCTTGTATGATGTCTGCCACATCTTCACAAAAATCTGTCACTTTTTCCATTTTTTTGAAAATTTCTTTCCATTTTATAATGTCTAGAATAATTTCAGGAGTTGCCGTTTGATCAAATAATCTTTTCAGTGCTGTCCTTAAAATCTGGTCACCATCATTCTCATATCTATGTAGGATAATACATGCTTTTTGAATTTTCTGTTCGTCTTTTAAATTGCGCATAGCATGAAGTGCTTCACTAAGTACAAGGCAGGATTCATATATTAATTTGGCAAATTCAGAAAATTCAGACCTTAGTTCTTTGATTCCAGAAAAATTAATAATTGCCGCTATTTCATGAATGGTATCGGTAATATCATCTAATTTAATGATAAGATTTTGAATAGTTGTACGGTCAAATGGAGTAATAAATGTTTTCCTCAAGGCTTTTATGCATCTGTGAGTCACTATATCTGCATCGTGTTCATACTGCTTTATAATTCTCGCGAGTTCCGCCATGTCAATATCTGGTTCATCTAATCTAGTAAGTTCTTTAGCGGCTTTAATTGAGATTTTAATACTATCTTCAAAAAAATCAAAAAAATCGGTCCCTTTAGGTAGAAAACGTTTAAACATAATATTTTCTTATGGAGGTTGTTATAGCAATTTTGTGCGTATTATCGTATTATAGGGGAATTTAGTGGAAAGATTTAGTTTCGCATATTCATTTATTGCTAAATGCTTAAATATCGTCAAAAATTATTGGAATTTGTTTTTTAAATTCCTCTAATAGAGGCTTCATCACACGGCGGATGTCAGGATGTGCGGCAGGACCCGTGCGCATTTTGAAGATGTGTCGCCACTCGCGGAGATTTGCCGTCGTAACAATCTCTACTTTTAAACCATGTGGTAAAACTGAGCGGGCTATTTCTGCACGTACACCGCGATTTACTAAATCGAGATATGTTTTTTCGGCGGCTTCCATTCCCGCAAGCCAAATTTTATATTCTTCGGTTCCTTCATCTAAGCCGTCTGGACAAATTATCGTAATTTCTGAACCGAACTTGTCTTTGCTGTAATTGCAGTAGCGTGTACTTTCTTGTGAATAGGCAGCAAGGCGGTGGCGTACAAGTTCATGTGTGACACCACGGTCAACAATAAAACGAACGCTAATACTAAAATGTTCGATTACTGATTCGTGATGACGTTCTAAGATATGACTTGCAAAGCGAAAATGAGAAACAACACCTGCTTTATCAAAAGACTGGTAACAAGTGCGGCCACATCGTTCAATATGTTTTAGAACTACATCTGAATCAATTGGCGTTAAAATTTCAAAGGAAGATTCAACTATTTTTGGCATAGGAAAAATTTCAATTCTTACAATTTATAAAGAGGCGAAAGGAGGTGTGCATACAACTTATTTTGCTTTTTGTGCAATAAAATCTTTGCTATTGAATTAAAAAAGCGATTATATTAGATGCTCGCGCCCTATATTATAGAGTAATGTTATAAGTTATATTTTGGCAGTAGATTTATAAAGGATATACTCCTGTTACTTGAATTTTCCTGTAAGGGAATTGTAAGTTCTACAAATGTTTTTCTTGTTTGGTTATCGCTCCACGATACTATCATAAACAGGGATATATTTTTATTGAAGCAACATGTTAGAGAACGAAGTTTTTAATTGGTTAGCAAATGATCACGGTTTTGGGACGTACGCGTCCGTGCTAATAATGCTTTTAATTGGTGGGCTTGGCTTGCCTATGCCAGAGGATATCCCACTCGTTCTTGCTGGCATTGCGATTTCTAAAGAGGTTGTTAATCCATTCTATATTTTCATTATTTGTTACATTGGTGTTATTTTAGGTGATCAATTTTTATTTTTTATCGGTTATAAGTTTGGCAATAAACTTTTGCAGATGGAGCATGATCCAAATTCCACGATTTCATCTTTTGTTACAGAAGAGCGAGTTAGCAAAATCCGCGAAGGTTTACGACGTAAACGTTTTATTTACATTTTAATAGGACGACATCTTTTCCCTGTGCGTACAGCGACTTTTCTTATTGCCGGCTCGTTGCGTATCCCATTTTTAGAATTTTTAATTTCGGACATGATTGCTGCATTAATAAGTGTTTCAATTGTTCTTTTTCTAGGTTGGTTAATTGGGTGGCAATTGTTGGATCCGCAGGTGTTTGAACATTTAAGCCGTGAATTTCCGCTTTATATAACTGGTATTATGTTATTAATCTTGTCGCCAGCAATTTGGAAACAAATAAAATATTGGCGTTTGCTTCGAAAACGGAAGCAGCGAAATTTATAGGGTATACTCCTGTTACTTGAGTTTTTCCGGTATAACGTTTGTAATTTTTACAAATATCTTTCTTGTTTGGTTATCGCTTCGCGATGCTATTGTTATTATAAAGAGTAGTATATTTGTATATGGCTCCGCTAACGCTCCGCATACTCATACTCCAAAAGGGTTCTAAGAAATCGGGAAAACTCAAGGAGCATGAGTATATAAGTCATCGCGGCACTAATTAGTTGATATTGAAAAAGTTATTTCATGTCGAATGTCAAATTTTACAAATAATATTTTAGCGGTGGATTGGTCAGTTAATTTCAGTTATTTGCTGCAAATTTTCCTGTAAGGCTTATAATTTCTTTACGGGAAAATTCAAGTGACAGGAGTATTAGCTTCTTTTTCTTAACGTATCTTGCGAATGCGAATTGCTTCTTGTCTGCTTATTTGATGCTATTTGTTTAGTTGGTTGCTGTGGCGTGTTTTCAATAAGCTGTGCGTGCTTTGTTGGATCTTTTACAGCTGCTTGTTTAATAGGTGATGTTTTCGTAGGTTGTTGTTTGGCATTAGTTTGTTTTATTGGAGATGTAGATGATTTTTTTACATCTGATTGTTTAATAACTTGTTTTTTAATTTGAGGTGTCGGTTTTACAGTAACCTGTTTCGGTGGAGTTTCTTTAACTACAACAACTTTATTTGGTTGATTATGGTTATTATAGTGAGGAGCTGTGTATTTATTATTAACTACAACAACTTTTTGAACCGGTTCAACTCTTCTGTGGGAAACATGTGTGTCGTGATAATGGGGATTTTCTCTAACTGAGCAAGATATTGCAATTAGTGGCAAGCATAGTAAAAATAATTTTTTCATATTATTCCTTTAAGATTTATTATGAATTAATATTTAAGAACATAGTGGCGGTGATGCTTTCTCAAACATTATGAATATGGTTTCCCCCGCCATTTTCGCTCAAAATCACCTAAATTATTGATTGTTAATAGAATTACTGAATAAAAATAGCTTGTTATAGTATTGTAAAATTAGATTAATTCTAAAAGAGAACTTAAAGGTGCAAAAAAATGAAAGGCAAGAACATATCAACGATTGATTTACTCATTGAAACACATCTGAGACTGGAGCGGCAAGGCCCAGGTAGTTCTGAGATGACTATCAAGGCGTTAAACTTTTTAGATAATCTCAATCAGATTTCACGAGTTCTTGATGTAGGTTGTGGAACCGGCGGACAAACTATGGTTCTCGCGCAGAACGTAACTGGAAGTATTATCGGAATAGATCAATTTCCTGATTTTATAAATATCTTTAACGATAACACTAGAAAGTTGAATCTTGCAAAAAGAGTGAATGGAATTGTCGCTCAAATGGAAGATCTTCCTTTTCAAAAAGAGGAGTTCGACCTTATTTGGTCAGAAGGAGTTTTGGGCAATGTTGAAAAGGGACTAAATTGTTTGAATAATTTTATTAAAAAAAGCGGCTATATCGTTGTGACATGTCCATCGTGGTTTACAGATGAGCGTCCTGAGGAGATTGAAAAATTTTGGGTTAACGCTGGTGAGAGTTTATATACAATAGGTGATAATATCGGTTTTATGCAAAAGGCGGGGTATCATCTTATTGCCGCATTTTCATTGCCTGAAAAATGTTGGGATAATTACTATATCCCGCGGGAAGCAGCAGAAAAAGAAATTTTAGAAAAACATCCCGAAAATCAAGTTGTAGAGGATTATATTAAAAATAGTAAATATGAGATTGAATTATATTCTAAATATAAACAATATTATGGGTATGTTTTTTACATTGGCAAAAAATTGTGAAATGGCGTTGTAAATGCGCCCAGGCTTAAGAAAAGAAAATGAGATTTTTGTAATATTATTAATAAGGATAAATAAATGGAAGAACATATTTTAACAGTCCCAACAGAATTATTTCACAAACTTGGTTATTTTCAGGGTTTTTGTGGTGATGTGAATAAATATATAGACACATTGCGTGCTCCGGAAAATGTGCAATTTCGTCCGCGGGGGGCTGCTGAGAAGGATCCGTCTTTTAAACAATTGATTCCATACATGCTTTTTTTGCACAAAGATGAAAATGGCGTGTCGAGCTTGTTTTGCTATGTACGAGGTAAGGGTATGGGGGAAAGTCGTTTACATAGTAAGCGGAGTGTTGGGGTTGGTGGCCATGTCTCTTCTGTTGATTTAGAAACAAAGACTAATCAAATGGATTTTTATTATGAAGGAATGCAACGCGAACTACGTGAGGAAGTAGTGTTGAGTTCCCTATATACAGAATCTTGTGTTGGGCTAATTAACGATGATAGCAATGAAGTCGGTAAAGTGCATTTGGGTGTTGTCCATCTCTTTGAGTTAGAGAAGCCGCTTGTTCA
>JAVBQZ010000043.1:0-6486 GCA_031548505.1 Bdellovibrionota bacterium
TCCAAATTTTTTGTAATAATACGGCGTTTTATCTCTAATTGATCGCGTCCCAGACTTAATAAACGTTCTAGCTCGTCAAATAATCCTTGCCGATTACCTTTATTTAAATAACCGATGCGCGATAAATTTATAGTAAACACGCCAATACTTCCAGTTTTCTCCGCACTACCAAATAGACCACCACCACGCTTTGTTAATTCGCGTAAATCAAGTTGTAAACGACAACACATTGAACGTACATCGCTCGGATTTAAATCTGAATTTAAAAAATTCTGAAAATTCGGAATTCCATATTTCGCAGCTAAGTTAAAAAGCGGCACAACATTTGGATGCTCCCAAGGAAAATCTTTGGTAATATTATAAGTCGGAATTGGAAAAGTAAACGGCCTACCATTTGCATCGCCTTCAGCCATTACTTCAATAAACGCCTTGTTAAACAAGTCCATTTCATTTTGTAAATCGCCATAATAAAAATCTACAAATTCACCGCCAATCATGGGTTTTTGCTTGCGTAAATCTTCGGGGCATACCCAATCAAAAGTAAAATTTATAAATGGCGTTTGCGTTCCCCAACGGCAAGGCACAGCACAATTAAATACAAGCGTTTGTACTAAATTCTTTACCTGTGTATAATCAAGATTGTCAGTGCGAACATAAGGTGCAAGATATGTATCAACGCTAGAAAATGCTTGCGCACCAGCAAATTCATTTTGCAATGTGCCAAGAAAATTTACTATATGTGAAACAGCAGTTGCGAGATGTTTAGCCGGCGCGCATTGCAAATAACCATCAACGCCATTAAAACCTTCATAAAGTAATTCACGAAGCGACCAACCAGCACAATATCCTGTGAACCAACCTAAATCATGAATATGTGCCGCACCTTGTTCATGCGCTTCGGCAACTGCACTTGGATAAATACTCAACCAATATTCTGCAACCGAACGTTCGGTTGTACGCAAAATTAAACCGCCGATAGAATAGCCTACATTAGCATTTTCCTTAACACGCCAATCCACTTCACCAACATATCCTTCAACTACTTTAATAACATCAATTTTGCCATTACGAATTTCGGTACGACTATGGCGATAAATTATAAAGGCCTCAGCTGTTTTATATGCTCTAGCATCCATTAGTTTTTGAACAACTATATCCTGAATCTGCTCAACAGAAACATCGGTATCCGGATATTTTTTTTCAATGGTAAGTTGAACGCTTTGCGAGATATTTGCTACTTCTGGTTTTGTGATTTCGCCAGTTGCTTGTGCAGCTTTTTCAATGGCGTTGGTGATTCTTTCAAGACAGAATGATATAAGCGCACCATCGCGCTTAATTACATTTTTCATAATTTTTCCTCAGTTTCGTGAGATTGACGTTTAAGTAGGCATTCCGACTTTACGGTTGCGAACCAGTGAGGGACTTTAACCCTTGCTTCCCCTAAATAAACCGAAATCAAATAAATATGTTTCTTAATTTTATGTTTGGCACCTAAAAGTTCCAAAGAACAATAAGGTATGCTCATGGGACATGAGCATAAACCTTTCTAAAGGCGAGCCTCGGTAGCGCTGTAAAATTTTTCTGGCAAGGATATTAAAAAAAATCCCAACATATAACACTAGGTTTTAACTAATAATTTTAACCAATTAAAATTGTTATAAAAATTTTATGCCAAACTTAATATTATTAAATGATATGGAGATTCCCGCAAAAAGCTACAGTGCTATAAATTAAGAAAAAACTTAATAATTTACATGACCTATTGTCTTCTAGCTTTTCCCGTGCTACGCGCAGTCGCCCTTTAGGTTCGGTGGTTGTAGCTCAGTTGGTAGAGTACAAGATTGTGGCTCTTGTTGTCGCGGGTTCAAGTCCCGTCAACCACCCCACTAAAGATTGATATTAAATGTCACACAATCCAGCTAGCCTATAATAACTAGCATAGATTTGGTCATTTATTACTGTATTATAAAAACTATCAATAAAAGGTGCTGTATGAAAAAAAATTATTTCTTTTTTCTTCTTTTGTTCTTTACATTATCTTGCTCAACTCCTCAACATGTAGCTCAAAGCGATCTACCCAATGATGGAACTATTTGCATCATCACCAATCCTAAAACACCAAATGATTTCATAAAAGGTCTGGTCACAAACGTTGAGAATAACGGATTCACACCTAGTCTTGTTGGACAAGATAAATTTTGTAAATTTAATCTCGCATATCAGATCAAAGGCTATGGTAACAATTTGTCGTATGTAAAAATTAACGTTTACAAAGGTCAAACTCTTGTTGCTAGCAATTCTTATAGGCAAGATTTAGATGGTAAGGAAGAACCGTATGCACCGAGAGACATTGCAAAATATCTTGTGGACAAAACATTTGCCGATGTAGTTGCTAATGATAGTTTTTACGATATATCTGCATTCACGAAAAAACCAGTTACTAGAATGGCTGGATATATTGAATAATATATATTCATGCTCCTTGAATTTTACCAGTTTCTTTGGACCCTTTTTGAGAGCATGAGTACGCGAAACGACAGCGGGGCCATATGCAAATATACTCCTGTTTTATAATGTAAAAAGCATCGCGAAGCGATGACCAAACAAGAAAAATGTTTGTAAAACTTACAGTTCCCTTACCGGAAAATTCAAGTGATAGGAGTATATAATCCGAAAATCTAACGTATCGTATTTCCTGCAAACGAGAAATACGATATGACTGTGCCGTACCAACTTGTTGTATTAATTTAGAAGTTTTATATTTTCATTTTGCTGTTTTAATTACAACACGATAATATGATTAATATTAAATCAATTTTTCTTCTTTCACTTCCCATTTTCATAACTAGTTGCACTTTATCTGACCACCATTCAGACAGTTATTATCAAAACAAAAACGAACAAATTTGTGTCATAAATGACAATAAAAACTTCCGTTTCTTAAGTGAATTATTAACTAGCATTAAAGAAAATAGCTATACACCAAGCATTGTAAAAAATGTATCCGATTGTGATATAACACTTACCTACCAAGTCGAATTCATCCAAGACGTTATTGCGCAGGCACGAGTGAATCTTTTCACTAACGGGAAAAACCAAGTAACTATCAATTTTACGCAGATGCCTGACCACATGCAAGATATTGATCACATTACTAATGTCCTTATCCAACAAGTGATTCAAAGAATAAATGGCGCACCACAACAAAATTACAATTATAATCAGAATTTAAAATCACCAGATTTAACACGCCAATACCAACCGAATTTATCCAGCCAAACTCAACAAAAAGTTTCACCAAACTCAAACTACAATTCAATCATTACTCAACCGACTCAATCAAGCACGAGAAGACCTGGCTATATTGAATAAGATTTAATTTATTACCTAGATTGACATCTAATTATTTTTCTATTAAGGCGCGCGCGTTTGAGAAGATATAACAATACAACCTTTAATTATATCCTTTCTAATATATCCTTTCGGGCGCTTAGCTCAGCTGGTAGAGCAATTGACTCTTAATCAATGGGTCATAGGTTCGAATCCTATAGCGCCCACAATTATTCCCAAGAAGGATTCTATCGCGTGCCATTCAAAGATTTAAACGAGTTCAAAAGATTTTTAAAACGTTGTTTTTAAATTTAGAGGATATGTGTTTATGGAGATGAACGAATATCAAACTAGAGCGCTTATAACCATGAAAAAATGGGATAAAAAAGAAGACCAGATTATAAACGCTATTCTGGGTTTATCCGGAGAGTCTGGTGAAATATGTGAATTATTCAAGCATGTTTTTCTTGGAACAGATGAGTTGGATAAAGATAAACTACTAAAAGAACTTGGCGATATTATGTGGTATATTGCTGAAATGTGTGATGCATATGGATTCACAATGCAAGATGTAGCGGACAGAAATCTAGAAAAACTAAGCGCACGTCATGGCTCTGAATTTAGCGGTATTGGAAATCGTACTGGCGAAGGCTTATAAAATGTCAGGTATTATTAGCTAATCTGGAAGGCAAGCTCGCCCGAATACATCCCTCGCCACTTGCCAACTTATTTTACCCAGTCAACATTACAAATAAGATTGGTCATAGCTTCTTTTATACTAAATTGTCAAAACCAATGAAAGGAAGCTCAAAAATTTCTTTTTCTACACCAATTCCTTACTGCATTACAAAATTTAGAACATTTTTTTCTAATTAAACAAATCCGCCAAGATTGTCAGGCATAAACTACCGAAACTATTTTAGACAATTCACATCATATAATATATCCTTATTAGGTATTCCCTCCTCAACTAAAAACTAAATTTTTAAAAATCATTAATTTTAGGTATTAATTTTCTATAATTTATAATCTCGTAGGAAAATTTATATGTATATTCTAGTAATAATACTTGCAGTTATATTTTTAGTTATAAAATCTACATTTTCATCTCAGCAAAAAGAAATAGATACCCTAAAAAAAGAAGTTGGCAGATTAGCACTAAAACTTGATCCAATAAAAATTACAGCGACATCAATAATAAATGAAGAAGAGAAAAAACAACCTTCCCCTGTAGAAGAAAAAAAGCACCCCTTCCCTCAAATTACCGAAGCTACACCTGTAACGATAGAAAGAAAACAACCTTTTCCGCTCTCTCAAGTTGCTGATAACTCACTTATAGCAACCAAAAAAAATGTAGCTCCATCTAAGTCTTTGATAAAAAAACTGGAAAATTATTTTGCTACCGATATTACCGGAGTAGCCGGTATTATGGCTATCATTGCAGGTGTTATATTCCTATCCATATATGCAGCAATTTCCCTTGAAGCATTCGGGCGTTTCGTTCTTATATGTATGCTAAGCACAGTTTTATATGCTGCACACGTAGTTCTATCAAAAAAAGCAGTATGGGGAGATATGGCTTTATGGATGAGAAGCGCATCAGGAATATTATTTTTATGCGGATGTCTGGCAGCCGTAACTATACCATATATGAGATGGATAACATCATATCAGCAAGCGTACATCCTAATCGCTACTGGTATTGCCATAAATACATTATTCGGTTTCATGAATAGGAAACAGACATTCGCGTGCTTACACACTGTAATAAGCTTAATGGCACTGCTTATACTACCATTCGCGTATACGTCATTTGTAATGGCATCAGCAATTACAGTTATAGGAATAGCTTTATCTTTCAAATACTATAGATGGAACCTATATGTAGGTGTAATCGCAGTATCATACACTATCACCCATTTGATATGGGCAACTAATTCCCCATCAGATTTTCTACAAATACCATCAATTGCGATAGGATTATTGTTGGGTATATTTTGGCTATCAACCCATTATAGCAAATCATACAAAACGTCTGAAAACAATTCTCAATTTATGATGGCACGCTTTATATTATGGGCATGCCTTGGGATAAATCTTTATATTCACTCAATGGGTTCATGGATCAGTACCGCAGGATTATCTATAGGGACAGTAGCGGCATACATTTTATCAAGCTATGCCTGGAAAATGAAAACAAAATGGTTGTACATATGTGATAGAATGGCGACATTGGCAATGCTCGTAATAGCCTGTCTTTCCCTAACAAGCCATAACATAGAGCCTTATGTTGCATTATTCCTAACTATAAATTTATCTTTGGTGTTTCTGTACATGATATCAAATATGAAGGAAAATACCGTATTTTATGCAACGAATATATTATTACTGCTACTTTATTTATCAGCCATAACAATAACATTATCATTTATAGAAAGTAATGAAATTACCTTGCAGTTCATAGTCTCATGGGTATTAAGTTTTGTTTTCTTATCAGCTATATTCCCGAATATAGAAAGGAATGCTAGAACACAACAAATTGGTTTTAGCATAGAAGATACTGATATAAAAACTACCTTTCTAGCTGTGCCGTTCGCGTCATTTTCTGTAATCAGTATGTTATTGGCTTTAAATTATGAACTATTTTCGCCGTATCTTTTTCTAATACCGATACTTGCTACCTCCTATATAATATTTTTCAGATATAAAGATCAAAAATATATAACAGATATAGCCTGTATAGCGGCAGTGCTAATAACCAGCATATATTGCATTCATAATATTTACGTTAATCCGTATCCACTAACAAATGCCGTTATTCTTTCCTTGAGCGTAGTTTTGTTTTCTATGTTGGGGCTCTTATTACATCACTCTAGGAATCATAAAACTACCACTCCACCATATATATTTGCACTATGGATGTTAGGCACTGTATTGGCGTACGTATATGCAAAAGATACCATGCCCACGCTCACAGGAATTTTATGGTTAATAATATTTCTTGTATCAACAGAAATAAAAGAAATTAAAATATGGAAATCAGAAAGCGAAAATACAAACATGAAAAGAACGTTATACATACTAGCGACAGCAAGTATGTTCTTGTTCATAACTAGATTTTTACTGGTAGATATATCAAATAACGCCTTAGCCTTC
>JAVBQZ010000042.1:0-9423 GCA_031548505.1 Bdellovibrionota bacterium
CACCTAACACGATCACACATAAAGGAAGTAGATCTTGCGAAAAAGATAAAAAATATTTGAAAACAGGAGAATAAATTCTTAACAAAGCAGCAAATCCGCAAGCTTTAACCGCAGTTGATATATAGGCAACAACAGGAGTTGCAGCTCCTTGATATACATCAGGCGCCCAAAAATGAAACGGTAAAACAGCAAGTTTAAAAGCAATTCCTACACCAATTAAAATCGCGATTAATGTAAACAGTCCATCATCTTTAGAAGTAAAAATAAACTTCATTGCATAATCAATACTCAATGAATTTGAATATCCATATACAAAACTAAAACCATATAACATAATTGCTGAGCAAAAAATTCCATATAAAAGATATTTTAAAGCCGCTTCCCGCGAAAATCTTGCATTTTTATTGGTTAATACAAAAGCATATCCACATAATGCGAATGCCTCCAAAGCAACGAAGAAAGTTATTAAGTTATTACTAGTAGCAACGATTGAAGCAAACAATGTCATACTTAATATTAATGTTACATAATCAACATAACGTGAGCTAGAAATTTCTGAAGAATTGAGCGATAGTAAAATAGTAAAAAAAGCACTTATTATAAATAGACAACTAAATATTACCGATATACTATCCATATTCAGCATACCGTAGGCAAAATTACCAGTTAGAGTAAAAAACGCCGGCTTATTGGATAATGAATGGTTAATTAAATTATAAGTTATAAAATCCCAATATAAATTACAACCGAGAGAAATCGCAAGTCCAACTAAAGCAATAAAAGAAATTATCAATTTATTTTCACGCAGATTTTTAAATAATCCTAGTATAATTAAAAGCAGAGTTGTCGTCAGCAAAATTGAAGCAGGCAAAAAATCATTAAGAATGTCTAATAATGAATCATACATAGAAATGTCAGTTATATATCATTTATATATTGAGATAAGGAGATTAGGAATACATCCAAATATAATACAGGCAAGTGCTAAGGGAACTAAATAAGATAATTCTCTTGCCGAACAATCAGCATAACTTGCAGTAATTTTCGCTTCAACAAAAAACAAGCGTTGAATCGTCCATAAAATATATCCTACAGTAATTAATGACCCAACCATAGCAAGAATCGCCCATATAGCGTTATATTCGTAAACTCCCAATAAAATCATTATTTTGCCGACAAAGCCACAAAGTCCTGGTGATCCCATTAAAGCCAAAAAACCAATTAATGTTAGTGTAAAATAAATTGGCATTGTCTTCGCGAGTCCTCCAAAATTATTAATTTCCAAATTATGCGCACGCTCATAAATAATCCCAACTAATGCAAACAACATTGCTATGGAAATACCATGTGCTAACATACTATAAATGGCCCCATCACGCCCTAATTCATTTAGCACTATAAATCCTAAAAGAACATAACCCATATAACTAATTGAACTATACGCAACCAATGATTTTAAATTGCTTTGCGATAACGCACATAATGCACCGTAAACAATATTAATAAGCGCCAAAAGTGCTAGTGTCACCAATACCCAATCAGTTTTAACCACAGCTTCAAAAAGAGGGAGATTTAAACGTAATAAACCATAACCTCCAAGTTTTAATAATACGCCAGCCAAAATAACCGAAATCGCAGTCGGTGCCTGAAGATGAGCATCTGGAAGCCAAGTATGTAGAGGAAAAATCGGAATTCTAACGGCAAAAGCAATAAACATTAGCCAGAACATCACTATTGTAATTAAATTGGTAGTAGTGCCAAACGGATGATACGAAATAATTTCCGGAATATTAAATGCCAAATCAGCAACACCTAGCGCAATCATCTTGAAATAAATTACGAGAACTACGACAAATAAACACATCGAACCAAGAAACATAAAAGCAAAAAATTTAATTGCTGCCAATGTCCTCTTCTCACCTCCCCAAATACCAATTAAGAAATATATTGGTAGTGGCACGATTGAAAAGAATATATAAAATAAACACAAATCTAGTGATAAAAAAACACCTATTACCGCTGTAAATGACACTAAAAATAAAGTAAAAAATGCTTTGACTTTTTTCTTAATGGAGAGAGCTATTAAGTTTGAAATTAAAAACAGAAAACTTGTTAATAATAACATCACTGCTGATAAACCATCCAATCCAAGTCGATAATAAACATGAAAATTAGATATCCATTCCAACTCTACAAACGTATTCATATCGTAACCGTTTAATACTGGATAATCAGAAGCAACAAAATTCGTCTTAAAATTATAAATAGTAAAAAGCGTTAGCAAAAATACAACCGCAGAAAATACAAGCGACAGCTGCTTAATTAAGTTTTCCCTCCTGTTTGATAGGCATAGCACTACCAATGCTCCAAACAATGGAATAAAGGTTAAAATTGAAAGTAAATACTTTTCCATATTTTAATTCGTCAAAATTATCGCTAAAATTATCATCACCAGCAACGATAATAAAAAATAACTCCTAATATATCCAGTTTGCACCAGCGCCAAGCGCGAACTTAAAAATCTAAATGATTTTCCAAAACCTGAAATGATAATAGTATCCAAAATAACAATATCAATAAAATTAACAATCTTAGCGACTGCAATTGTAATTTGAGCAATTAAATTTGGTATAATATTATTCAATTTATTAAATGAATTAAAAACGGTAACCAAAGAAGTTGGAACAGTGAATTTTAAAACCTGCTTTAAAAAATAAAGCCATAAACTAAGACCAAGACCTATAAAAACAAAAGTGACAGAGACCATAATTAAAATCGGACTAAGTTCAATATATGGAATAGATAAAGCAGAAATAATTTTAGTATCTGCATAATGCCCAGGGGACATCAAAAGAATTTGTTTTTGTAAATCAATTAGAGGATAAAACCGCTCAAACCAAGAACAGCTAAATATACCACCTGAAATGAAGGCAAAAAATGCTAAAACATATAGCGGAATTAGCATTCGCCAATTAGCATCGATTGCATTGTTATAAATATGCTTATCTCTAGGATCACCTGTAAAAACCAGGAAGAACTGGCGAAACATATAAAATGATGTCAACAATATCGTAATAATACCAATAAAAAGCAGAATTGAGTGATGACTATTTTTTAAACTGAAGTTTACAACCTCATTTAATATTACCTCTCTACTCCAAAAACCAGAGGTAAGCGGGAAACCAACGAGAGCAAGAACACAAATCAAATAACATTTCGCTACATGTGGCATTTTATCATACAAACCGCCCATTTTAGCCATAGAGTTTTCATTATATGCGCCATAAACTATAGCTCCAATAGCAAGGAATAAACCTGCCTTAAAAAATGCATGAGTGCCAAGATAAAAAATAGATGCAGTATAGGCACCAACACCAATCGCTAAAAACATTAAGCCAAGTTGGCTAATAGTTGAATATGCAAGCACGCGTTTTATATCATCTTGGATAGAGGCTAGTATCGCACCAAGCAAAGCGGTAATAGCACCAGTATAAGCTACAATAATCAGAGTATCAGGAGTAAGAACCAGAGCAAAACGTGCTAGCAAATACACACCAGCAGCAACCATTGTCACTGTATGAATTAAGGCTGATATTGGCGTTGGCCCTTCCGTTGTATCAGGTAGCCAAATATGTAGTGGGAATTGTGCACTTTTACCCATGGCTGCAAAAAAAAGACAAAGCCCAAAAATTGTCTGCACATTTCCAGCGAGTGTTCCATTTTGAACGGCATTAAAAATATCAATAAATTGCAGTGAACCAATCGTAGTATAACAAATTAAAATCCCTATCAACATTCCAACATCACCGACTTTTGTTATTATAAACGCTTTGATAGCAGCAGAATATACCGCGGGTTTTTCATACCAATGTCCAATCAAAAGATAACTATATAACCCAAGTAGTTCCCAAAAAATAAAAAGAAATAATAAATTATTAGATAGAACTAGACCAACAACTGATGAGGTTGATAAAAGAAGGTAGCAAAAATAGCGATTATAACGAATATCGCTATGCATGTACTTTGTGGAAAACAAATAAGAAAGAAAACTTACTAAAGTAATTATCACAAGCATAATACATGTTAAACGATCAATTAAAATCCCCCCTTGCAATGCCGTATCACCTATCCAAGAAAAAGACTCGTTGACTAAAGTCCAAGCACCAGCATCAAGTAAATTAAGTAATATTTTAACAGCAAAAAACGTGCAGATACCCATAATGGTAACCGCTAATATATCGCCACGTTTAAACAAAAAACGGCTAAAGAAAATAATAATCAAGCAAGTTAAGAGCGGAAATAAAAATATTGAGCAAGCAAGTTCTAAATTGATGTCAGATGTAATATTAAGCATTTTAGCCGTTTAGTTTGTGAATTTTATGTGTTTCAATAGTGGCAAACTTAGAATTAACACTCAACAACACTGCAAGTGCAACTACTAGCTCACAGGTGGCAATCACAACTATGAATATCGCGGAAAGCGGGCCAGCAGGACTTGCGTCACCGCCTTGCGGTAAAAAATGCCAAAACGCCACAAAATTTAGAATTGCAGAATTTAGAATTAATTCAATTCCAATAAGTATGCCAATTGCATTACTACGTGTTATACAACTTACAATTCCAAGTGTGAAGAGAATCCCTGCAACAAGTAAATAATGTTCCAGTTGTTGCCCAGGAGTAGTGAAAAAATTTAAATAATTATCAAACAAAGTGTCAAGATTCATAGCAACGCGCTGTTTATGCGTGAAAGCCAATTATGACAAGATAATATCTTGTGAAAACTATGCGAAGAAATAATACCTATTATTACCAAATCTAAAAAAAACAAAGTTTAAAGAGCGAGGTAATATGACGAATATGGAAAATAAATTCAAAAACATTTGCAATTTTTATGCTATAACACATAAACTAAAAAACTTACTACGCATTGGTTGGACACCACAAAGGTGGGGAGTTTTTACAGGCAAAATCGAAAGTGTTGCAGAGCATATATATGGAACTCAAATGCTGGCTTTTGCGATAAATTCTGAGTTTAGTCTCGGGTTTAATATGGAAAAAATCTCATTAATGCTGGCTATACACGAACTTGCAGAAACAATTGTTGGAGACATTTCGCTTATTGACAAAAAATTAACAAAAGAAGAAAAATCCAAACTTGAAATTGACACTGTATCTAAAATATTAGAACCACTAAAATGCAAAGATACAATCAAAAATTTATTCATTGAGTTTGAAGAAGGAAAAACAAAAGAAGCGATTTTTGCTAAAAAAATTGACAAAATAGAAGCAGATTTTCAATTAAAGTTTTATGACGAGACTTCATGTTGTGATGCAAAACTACCGGAAGGTACATATAAAAAAATTATTGAAGATGGATTAGCCAAAGGCCATAATACAATTTCTAAGGCAATTATTGATTTTGACAAAAGACATCTTGACGGTGATCAAATAATTGAAGATTTAGTAGATTATTTAGCTAACAATAAAATCTTTCACAATAATCACCTTGTTGAATAATAAATTCAAATACTTATATCTTAAAATTAAATCATTTTTTACCTAGTTATTCTTATGTATACATTTATCTTTCAATTTGTAATATTATAGAAATTAGTATGCTAGCAATATAAATAATCGGACGATACCCGTTCCTACAAATAATTGCCGTTATGAAATCACCGCAAATCACAAAATGGATTTTAAAGTTATTATTTTTATTTTTCATTCTAGCATTCGTTGCTTATATTTTTTATCTAAATCATGAAACAGCGGTATTTTACATTACAAAGACGGATACTTTTACTGCCCCACTTGCCATGATAGTCCTTGTGGCTTTTTGTATTGGAATCTTATTAACTTCTACGATTGCAATTTTGCTTGGGTTACATCAAAAATTACTTCTATGGAGTATCAAATCAGATTTTTCACGTTTTGAAAAAATAAGTAACACTTACATCAAAGGGCGTGCATTTTCAGCAATTGATGAATTAAACAAAGCGGAAGCACAAGCAAAAAAAATAGTCGCCCTGGACGCGACACATATACCTGCAAATATTTTGCTTGCAAATATCGCCGAAAAACGTAGTGATCTAGCTACAGCAATTTCAATTATTGAAAAAATTGACGATGGCGAAAATTTTGAAGTACTACTTTATAGTGCATTACTTAATCAAAAGGCAGAGAATTATTTAATCGCTAACGATAAATTTATTAAATTGTTTAAAGCAAAATCAAATAATCTTACAGTACTAAACGGTTTAGTGACGACAAATGTAGCTTTGAAATATTATGATGAAGCCATTAAATACCAAGAAAAAATAATTTCTAACTGTACATCAACTAGTGAAATACCAGGACTTGAAAACAAACTTGCAGAATTAAAATTACAAGCATTGCTTGAAGAAAACATTCCAGAAAAAGAGCTAAATTCTAGATTAACAAAGCTAGCAAAAAAATATCCGAATTGTAGTAAAATTAGCAGTGAAATTGAAAAGCGCTACATGTAAATTATTTAGATATTATATAAACACAATCTGTTAATTTTATGAAAAAACTAACTTACCCAATCTTATCTTTATTAATATCTTCCTGCACTACAATTCAGAATAGTGCATTGCATGTCTTTAATAATGCACAGGAAGTTACAGACCATTATTCAAATCACAAAAGAAGTGAGAGCAATTCTGAAAATCAAAGCCCCCAATACTTATCTAAACCAACAATTGATCACATACAAGAAGAGGATATTACCTCTACTATCAACAATAATAACAATTTAAATAACCAAAATAATAATTCCACAGGTCAGGATTTTGGCGCAGTGACTGAATCACCGAGTAGCGGTATAATCAGTGCCGAAGATATTTTTAATGATAGACGATATTAGTTATAATTTATCATTGCTTCATCAAAATCAATTTGGTGATATTCAAAATTTTCTCCGAGTTTTAATTTTACTTCATCTATTGTGATATTACCAACAATTACGATGTATAAATTAGATATATCAGTAGTGATAGAATTTCTATTAGAATGTAATCCGCCTGGTGCGATATCTGATAATTGTATCTTTTTATTTATAACGTTCTGCAGATCTTTCAACGTAACATTATTTAATTTTTCGAGATATGTCTCATCGTAATCATCTGGAAATTTATTAATTGCAAGATACGCTTCACGAAATGGCAAATCCTTTGGCTCAGCAAATTTAAAGACAAACTGTTGTGATAGCGCCTGTTTGGTCTGTTCAACATCAATTTCAATTTCCTTAATTAAAACTGTTTCTAACATATATTTCAATTTTGTATCTTTATATTTCTGTTCAAAAACAGAAGTATCTGCAAAATTGATCTTAGCAAATTGCGTAAAAATTCGGATAACATCAAAAACCTTTTTAATTGCATCGAAAGTGCTTTCTGTTTTCGTACCTAGTTCAATTTTAAACAAACCAATTGGATCTGCACCAAATAAACCGCCATAGATCGAGTACGCAAAACCACCTTGCGTACGTAGAATATTAAATAATTTATTGTCTAAACCTCCGGTCCCAAAAATATTATTGAATATAGCAATCGTCTGCATATCATCGTTTACCAATGTTGGACCACGATGCCCAAGTATTATTCGTGATTGCGTCGCATCTTTTTTTGTAAAAACATAAATTCCGGGACGTCGATTTGAGTTCGATAATTCGGAAAAAATACTTTCACCCTTTGCACGTTTCTCTACAATTTCATCAAACAATTCACCACCTCTATCACCACACAACGCCTCAACTGCACCAATTTCTTTAGATAAATTCTTTGTGACTAAATCATTAACTTGTTGTTCTGAAATTGCCCCTGATACTGCTAAATAAATTGGATTCAATGTTTTAAGTACAAGATGGAGATCTTTAATATCAGAAATTGAAATATTATCTATTGTCGCACTGTCGAACGGTTTACCGTAAACATTATCATCTCCATAAACTATACTATTAAAAATTATGTTAGCGACAAGCTCTGGGTCATCTTTTCTACGTTTACTTGCATTTTTATTTAACCCCTTCCAAATATTAATCTGTTCTGCATCAAAACGCGGATATAAAATCATCTCTGAAAAAATAGTTAACACTTCTTCAAAATCATCAGCTAAGCATTCAAAACTTAAGGTAGAAAAAGTCGTATTATGACTAGTGGTGATTTTTGCCCCTAAATCGTCTAATTTTTTCTCTAACTCTGCAGGTGAATAATTTAATGTTCCACCTTTGCGCATTAAATCAAGTGTGGCGTAAGCCAAACCTTTTTTGTCAAGCGGATCTAAACCTGAACCGAAAGGAATAATCAATGATCCATTAACGAGTGGCGTTTTATCATCGAAATAATAAAACATATTCAACCCATAAGGAAATTCAAAACGTTTTGATTTTTTAGGAATAAATTCTTGCAGAGAAAGTTTCGCATCACGAAAATTTTCTGGTGAAATAATTTTCGCAGACGGAACAATAGGTTTAGATTGATATAATTTTATATAGAAAAATGAAAATCCAATAATTAAAAAGAATATCGCAAAAAATATTTTTAATTTGTATTTAGACATAAATAAAGTTTATCCCTCAACTATCTTTTTCAAAGTTTCTGCTAATTGTTCTTTTGTAACTAAATTACAATCATTAGTTGCAAGAAAACCAGGATATTTATCAAAATATTGATTAATTTTAGAATCCATAGATACCCATTCACATTCTCCTGATTTAGAAACGCCATGTAACGGGAACAATTTTGCATGCAAATGATTTACTCCTAGTCCTTCAAACACCATCGCAGTTCTACCCACCTTAAGTTTCTTATCTAAAATCAATGCTACTTCTTTGGCAGCTTTTACAATTGCCAACATATCTTCTTCCGTAGCTGAAAACAAATAACTAGAAATATGTTTCTTAGGAATGACGACTGTAACCCCTTCCGTATTTGGAAAGATTGAAAGAAAAGCCAAATGTGTTTCAGATTCCCAAACTTTAGAACATGGCGCTCCACCTGATACAATATCGCAAAAAATACAATCTGACATAAAATCCTCCATATAACTAATGAACCTAACTAAAACGCCTCGATAAATCAAGATTTTTACATCTTGACCATTAACGAATTAAAAAGTTACCTAATACGGATACAGACTATTCATATCTAAGATTTTAATAAATATAGGTATTACACAACACACTCACTACAATAAACTATATCAGTTACATGATTCAAAATAGAATAAACAAATGGAATTTAATAGTACTGCTAGAGAAGAAATGATTCAATGGTTATGTGATATAGAACAAAGGTACCCAGTGGAAACATGGCGTATTGATGGTATCTACTTTTGGAATTACTTAAGAAATAAACTCCAATTTGAATTAGCTTGAGGAGCCCCCCCCCCCGCCGGGGGGAA